>JAFGIB010000070.1 GCA_016929805.1 Deltaproteobacteria bacterium
GTAACGATGCAATCCATCGCCGAAAGAGCTTTCCTACCAAGAGCTTTCGCCTTTACCGCAAGCCTACGACTCTGGTCATCTGTAAATCGGACTCGCTTGCCGCCAAGTTTCTCTCGATAGATCTCGCTTTCGGTTTTAAGATAATCGATCAATGCTTGTTGGCTTCTGTTTGCCCAACCGGCAAAGAAGGCAAGAAGGAATTGGAGATGCAGGTTTTTCATTTTCGAGGTTTATTACTCGCGAGTAAGGCAATAAGGCAACTCGTAAAGCCCGGTTTATTTCTTCGGGCTCCACGGTCCGGGCGGTATCCAAATCATATCGAACGGTTCTCCGGCCGCTAAAGCCTCCGCGATCGGATTGAGAAAGTTACGAATGGTTTCGGTTATCTCCTAGAATGTCTGAGGCGCTGCGCTTGCAAGACCTTTACGAAGAAAAGCTGCCCACTGCTTTCTCGTCTTCTCTGCGGCTGCAAACGACGCTGTTAACGCAATCGGACTCACATCGATAACCGTTTTTCGATTTCTGAACGTAGAGGCGATCGATTTCGCGAGAACGGAGCCATCGAAATCGAACTGTCTCGCGAGCAGCCAAAGGTCGTAGAAGTCTTTCATGCGGCTATTCAGGGACCCAAGGAATACCATAGCCTGGTACTTCTCCGCGACCACGGTCTCTCGCGGGTAAACGTAGAGTTTGGGAGCGGGAAACTCGAGCATAGATGGATAATCGGTGTGCAGCAGGATGGACGATGTCGCCGAAACCGATGTCTATCTGCATCGGCACCTTGGCCCGTTCGAGCAATCCGGCGAATACAACGCGAACTCCTTCATAATCGGCGTCTTCCTTGATGCGCTTGCCGACGACGGTATCCGGGTCAAACTTCATACCATCGTCGATCACTTCAACAGCACACACCGCGCGGATGATTTTTTCAAGATTCTCGACCGAACTATCCATGTGCCCGAGAAGATCGATGTCGCGTGTTGGACGCGAAAACGGCGCTCTCCATAGATTCATCAACAGCGCGCCTTTGAGTACAAAACGATCGCGGTGCTCCGACTGAGCCAAGCGATAGAGAAATCGCTCAAGACCGTAGTATTGAAGAACCTCCTGAAACGGCCGTTGCGTGGCTCGCGCATGATTAGTCAAACGAGCTCTAACAGATGCCGCAACGTTCTTCAGATTCAAAGCAGTGCCTCCAGGTAAGGGCGAATAACGTTTTCGACACGACAGTTTTTTGCTTGAATGAGAAGCTTTTCAACACTTCCGCCGGAACGACTCCGCCACGTCTGAAGCGCTTCAAGCGTAACCTCTATTCCGAGTTTGTTCCTGTATTTAAATATATCGGCCAGACTCTTTTCAGGGCTATAAACTTTAACCGTGATACCATCGATAGAATGGGTCTCGATAGCTTCGGTAAACGCACGTCCAGAGAACCAGTAAATATTCATCGGAGGATAGTCTACTCTTGGCATTTCTGAACCGCGCTGGATTGCGACATCCACGGCGTGCGGCACCTGCGTGGTTAGATCATGAAAGGCTAGTGCGGAAATAAGGCAGACAACCCCCTTGGGAATACGCGTCGCAACAGCGACGAGGTCAGGAGATTCAAGGGAAGGCAGCCCGACAAGCCGATAGACACCACGACTAATGCGCTCGATGATTCCAAAATCGAGCATAGCGTAAAGGGTTCGCCGCGATATTCCGAGACGAAGCGCTTCTGACATACGCAGCACGCCTCCTTTCTTACGGAATATCCCGGCTATCGTCTCAAGTTGCTCGTTCATAAAATCTCGATTACGTTGGTCGCCAAATACCTAGAAACTAACCGCCGTGTTCCTTCATGATAAGACATAATACCAGCAAATATCAGCAAGTGAAGGTATATTGTTCCGGGATGTCTTGTTATGGACGCGGGTTCGAATCCGACATCAGGACTCAAACCGGAAACCGAAACGCGGACCAGGTGCACAAAATAATGGGCTGCCGTTATTTACTTTTAAGCGTGCTCTTAATCGAAAAAGCCTTATTTATAGGGGTGAAACGAGCCAGAGAGCATCGGCCAGAGGCAAATTATTGAGTTCGCGAAAAGGGTAGAATGGGGAGCCGTTATACCCTCCACACCAACTTTCACTGACCATTTGGTTAGCAGATAGCCCTGAGGATGCCACCTCGGGGTTCTACAATTTAAGGCCCTTCTTTTAAGGCGTTTTTCGCTCGCCACTTAAGATGGCGCTCTCCGTGGTTTTGGGCAGAGAGCACTGGGGTAATCGCCGCCGCGCGATTTTTGGCCTCAAATGGTACTCACGGTGGGTCTCCGGGTAGAGAGCACGGGAGAGTGGTTTATAGGTTAAGAGCGTGGTTAATAGGACTGATAGCTAATATAAGGATTTCCATATTACGACGTGTTAGTATCGGATATTATTAGCTTTTATCCTACGACCAAATTCTGTCACATCCCGAAAAACGCGTCAATCGGCGATAATTGGAGGGAATTCTCCAAGAATGCCGGAGACGAACCGACCGCAATCACGTTTGAAAGACCTTCTTACTGCCATTTGCGTCACTAGAAACCTCCTTCAAGCATGGCAAAATTGACTTAGTACACAAGAAATCCGCAAAAATAGCATGGGGAACCTATCGTGAACGTTCAGATTCTCGTCAACTCAGTGGTTCAACAGACAATGGTTTTGTTAGCCCACATCGCCACGGCAGGCGGGTCACGAGCCCCTCTCGCGCAAGTAGCCAATCAGGTCTTCTTGGATCTCACCAATGAGCTGATGAACCAAGGCGTGAAGAAAAACGTTATCGCGGATATGTTCGGTTTGGCGTTAAGAACCTACCATCGCAAGATACGTACAATTGGTGAATGCCGAACTGACTACGGCGGTCAAAGTATCTGGGAAGCTGTTCTCAACTATATCCGTCAAAAAGAGCCGGTTTCCGCTAGAGAGATTCAGCAACGTTTTCAGAACGACGACCCAGCGGTGGTTTCAAGCGTGCTCAACGATCTGAGCAACACTGGAATGGTATATCGCGCCGGGCGCGGAATGCGGGCTTTATATCGTATAGCCGATCAAGCGGACTTCGAGGATCGGGGTGATAGCGCGCGCGAAGATGTCTACCAGTATCTTGTATGGCTTACTGTTTACCGTCAGGGGCCTATTGCTTTGAAGGAGTTATCAACCGCAATTCGTTTAGATGAAGAGCATTGCAAAAAAGCACTAGATATATTAATAAGCGACGGTCGGGTCAACGCGTCTCAACCCGACGAGACAACCCTCTATCACAGTCCCCGGTTTGACGTGCCCGTTGGAACTGCGGTTGGGTGGGAAGCCGCGCTACTCGATCACTACCAAGCGGTAGTATCTGCGATTTGCGTGAAACTGCGCAGTGGTATTTCCCGTTCGGAACATGACGACACCATCGGAGGGGGAACTTATACGTTAAACATCTGGCCCGGACATCCCTTTGAAAGAGAAGCATTGGGAATGCTAGCAACGGTGCGTCGTACCATTAATGAGCTTAGAGGTCGCGTAGACAACTACAACAGCACAGCCCTTAAGCCTGAATCGATCGATCAAGTGGTTTTTTATATGGGTCAATACGTCAAAAGCGATCGGAATGGCGAATAGAATCGAGGAGCAGAAAGTGAGTCATTTCATCATTAGAGCATATATACTCTTGTTGCTAACTATTAGCACTATATTGACAAGCTGTTTTCAGTCATCGGATCCAAAGGACTCCAGCGGGAGTAACTGGTTGAGATGTCAGGTGTTGGACGACTGTTCCGATCGATCGGAGGCGGTCGCGTGCCACGAAGGCTATTGCGTCAATTCAAAGGGTGAAAGGATTGTCCAAAGTCTGGATGTAGACGCGGGAGAAAGAGAAACAGTACCCGACAGCCCCAGCGACGTCGATCTTACCGCTTTTGTCGACGACATGACACGCCTTTGCACCGGCGTGTTCGAGGGCACGATTCAGGATCGGCCCGGGAGTAACGACTCGGTCGACTTCATCCCGTGCGAGCAAGTCGGCAAGGATTATCGCCTGGAAATCGACGCCGTCGCTGAGATGACTTGCTATGGCAGCGAGGACCAAGAGGGGATCGATTGCACCTACGCCAACTATGGATCGTTCCAGCTCGCCGGCCAGCTCCGGGTCGGCGCAGATCTCGTGCTTGAGGTAAGCGGTAACGCGTCGATTGGGCCAGAGTGCGGCCGATGCGCGCCTTCGGCGATCTCTTGCGAGTATTCTCTTTCAGGCGAGACCGTGCCCCACTACACCTACGAGGTCAGGCCGGAGGTAATGACCAGCGACCAGGAGGATCTGGAGCTTTTCAGCTGGTCGCGACGCCACTCCCAGGACAACGAAGAACCGCCCGTCTGGGAGGTCTGCGAGCTCTCCATCGAAGCGCACCACCAGTAAACGCCCTCAGATTACCGTTAGCGCATAAACAATGCGGATGTTAAGCAAAGCAGCGAACGAGGACATTATGTCGTCGCTCGCGATAAATGAGAATCGCATCCCATCACATAAAGCCGAAGAATTGGGGGGACGGGGTAAGCTTTATCGGTCGAGTTAGGTTTTTTCAAAAACTCACCAAAAACTTACCCCGTCCCCTAAGCTTTA
>JAFGIB010000071.1 GCA_016929805.1 Deltaproteobacteria bacterium
AGTACCATCCTCGCCGGCTCTGCGGGCGCGCTCGGTTTTACGGGCGAATTGGCCGCCGACTTGTTTGCCCCCCTGAACGCTTACGATAAATCGTGGGGCGCTTCGCGCGCGAATCGGCGTCTCTACCGTCAGTTCCCCCGCGCGCGAGTGACTATTCGGGATAGGGATTATCGGGTATACCGCCTGTACTCCTTTTGAAATCGCTCTTTTGTGCCGGCGCAGTCCGGGGTTTAGCCGCGGAACGTCGTCTTTCGTATTTCTCTTCATCCTGACGCGCTCGACTGTTGCGCCCCATAGAACGATAGGTTTCAGCTAATAACCGACGTTCTTGTTCGGAATCGGCGTTCCCCGAAAGCAAACGAAGTACGCAAGCGTTGTCGCCCTTGTTCCGACACTCTAGTGCCCTTTCAAAGCGGGAATTGCGAGATTCCGACCTGTCTTCTTTAACTTCATTACCAGCAGTCGGAGCCGGCCCTGGCTCGCTCGTATCCTTCTCTTTAAACGTTCCGAGAGCGGCGCTCGTCACAGCCGAACGCACTGGAGGATGTGTCGGCTCGCTCACAGAATGGCTAGATGCCTGAACCGATCCGAGTGTCGGCCGCTCAGGGCCCGCGCTATGCACGGATAAGTCTCGGGGGGTTTCGCCTCGTAAAGATTCTGGCGCCGCGCCGCTCGTAGCGGTTTGCTCGGTCGAGGTTTGCGGTTGCGTCACTTTTTCCGTTTCCGACCACCACATCGCGTGACCGATTCGAAAAAGAATGACCGCCGATAGCGCTGCGAAAACCAGTGTCCGGGTCGAAAAAACAGAGGTGGATCTTACAACGCCACGCGAGCTTTCGGCAGCGACCTCGAGATTCATCTGAGTCGCCTCTTTTTCGGCCAGCTCCTGAGCCCGACGAGCAGCGAGTTTAAGAACCCTAGCGGTATCGGCACCACCCGAGTGCTCGTTTCCTTTCGTCCGTATCCCTTTGCTCGTCGATTCTTTAACTCGAGGTAAATCTTGATCCACTGGTAACACCGAACCGATCGCGATGATTGGAGTGGGTGTAATCTGTGGCTGTCGTTCCTTTACTATCGGTTCTTTTTTGGCTTCCGCGACCAGATTCGCCGCATTTCTTACGGTGCTTATCCGTTGTTCTCGCTTGGCAATCCGCTCTCGCTTAATTTCCCTAGCGAGTTTTTTCGCTTCATCACCAACCAGGGTGCTCGCGCGAAAAGAGGTCTGTTGCCGCGATCTCTCGTCTGCGCTTTTACCAGCGATCTGCGTCGAGCCGAAAAGCTTCGGCATCGGCCCCGCTTTTCGAAGCACAGCGTCAATGACTTCAGGGCTCCCCGGACGGAGGACCAAAAATTTCACTCCCATCCCGGACGGCGCTTCCGGACAATCCTCGTCGCGGTGCCATACCACCCTTCCGATGCCTTGGATATCTTTTGAGCTGTTAGCGACGCTACACTCGAATTTAATCAGCGTACCGCTCGGCAACGGTTTGAAAGACCTGACAAACATCCCTCCTTTCGAGATGTCATAACACGGCTCCTCGATGACATCGGACGTGGACGCGCCTCGATATTTCGCGACAATCGATACGTCAGCATAGGCGGCGGTGTTTGATTGTTCCATACTTAACCCCTTTCACTAGTACCACAGCGCGAAAAGAGATCAAGCCGCCTCGATATCTTACGCGACTTATTTATATAACCATTTGATATTATTAGAAAAAATCGAATCCACCGCCCCTTCATCTATTTTGCTTATCGCCGAGAATCTCTGTACAAATCGGTTTCAACCTGATAAAAAGCGTCGAAACTCTGGTCTCCAGGGGGCCTTCCCATCTACGTTGGCTTATAAGCAATATTATTGTGCACCAAATGATACAGCGCGCGGAGTACTTATGAAAGGTATCGTTTTAGCCGGAGGTAGTGGAACCCGACTCTACCCTCTCACTCGCGGTCTCTCGAAGCAGCTGCTTCCGATCTACGATAAACCGATGGTTTACTATCCCATCTCGGTTCTCATGCTTTCGGGTATTCGGGAAATTCTCGTCATCTCGACCCCGGACGACATACCGGCTTTTAAGCGGCTCCTGGGGACGGGAGAAGAGATCGGAATCCGATTTGATTACGCGATACAGCCCCGACCAAATGGACTTGCCGAAGCGTTCCTCATCGGTCGAGATTTCGTCGGGCGGGACGATGTCTCTCTGGTATTGGGAGACAACGTTTTTCACGGAGCAAACCTTTCAAAAACGCTACAAAACGTCGTTTCTCAACTCGATGGCTGCGTCTTGTTCGGCTATCGGGTAAACGATCCAGAGCGCTACGGCGTGGTTGAAGTCGACGCGTATAATAACATCATCTCGATCGAAGAAAAGCCCAAGCGTCCCAAGTCGAACATCGCCGTCACCGGCCTTTATTTTTATGACAACGATGTGCTCGAAATCGCCTCCTCGATAAAGCCGTCCGCCCGAGGAGAGCTCGAAATAACGGATGTCAACAGCCACTATGTCGCTCGCGGAAAAGCGAAAATTCAGATCTTGGGCCGAGGGATGGCCTGGCTCGACACCGGAACCTTTTCAAGTCTCTTAGAGGCGAATCAATTCGTTCAGGTGCTCGAACACAGACAAGGCACCCGCATCGCCTGTCTCGAGGAGATCGCGTATCGCATGGGCTATATCGATGCGGGACAACTCGAGCGTATGGCCGCGGTCTATGAGAAAAGCGAATACGGCAACTATTTGCGACGCTGCATAGAAGAAGGAGAGGATATTTAGCAGCGTGACCTAGAATCGGAAAACTACAGGAAACAGTTATGGAAATCACAAACCTTTCAATCGCGGGTCTGAAACGGATACGTCCAACGGTTTATCGCGATCAACGAGGCTTTTTTTTTGAAAGTTATAACGAAAAACGTTATCTCTCGGCAGGCATCGATTGTCGTTTTATGCAGGATAACCATTCGTTTTCGGTAAAAGGGACGCTTCGCGGCCTACACTATCAATCCGAGCCCGGCCAAGCGAAGCTCATACGCGTCGGTAGAGGTCGTATCTTTGACGTTGCGGTCGACCTTCGTCCTGGTTCCGCTACCTTTGGGAAATGGGAAGGCGTTTATCTCGATGCCGAGTCGCATGAACAATTTTTTATTCCGGTTGGATTCGCTCACGGTTATTGTGTCGTCAGCGAACAAGCGGAAGTGCTCTATAAAACGAGCAGTCTTTACAACCCGGCGACCGAATGTAGCCTCAAATGGAACGATCCGGAAATCGGGGTGAGCTGGCCGATCTCCGATCCGATCTTGGCCGAAAGAGACCTCGGAGCCGAGTCATTCGCCGACTATCGACGAAGGATCGCGCCGTGAAGATCTGGCTGACCGGCGCGAAGGGTATGTTAGGCCGAACGTTTGAGACGCGGTTGTCCGCGTTGCCCGTTACCACTATTGGAACCGATATCGAGATCGATATCAGCGATGCCGACGATGTGATGCGTTTCGCGGAACGACACGGCTTCAGCCATATCATCAATTGCGCCGCGTATACTCAGGTGGACAGGGCCGAGGCAGAGGTCGAGAGAGCGAATGCGGTCAATCGAGATGCGCCTGGTTTTATCGGAGCGGCCGCCGCTCGTATCGGCGCCTCGGTTCTTCACTTCTCGACCGATTACGTCTTTGACGGTAGAAGCACAGAGCCCTATTCGGAAGAGGCTGCCTGCGCGCCGTTGAACAGTTACGGAAAGAGCAAATTAGTAGGCGAACATAGGCTTTTCGACACCTTATCGCCTCGGAGCGATACAGCTAGACGGGTCTATACCGTAAGGACATCGTGGTTGTTCGGCGACCACGGCCCGAACTTTGTGCGTACTATGTTGGAGCTCATGGTCAAGCAAGAGGTGTTGCAGGTGGTCGACGATCAAACCGGTCGACCGACTTATTGCGATGACTTGGTCGAAGCCTCTCTCGCGCTGTTCGGCCTGTTCGACGAGAAAACCGCTGAAAACCCACCTTCATCGGGGCGATACCATTTTGCCAATAGCGGCGCGACGAGTTGGCACGGGTTCGCCTCGGGCATTTTAGAAATCGCTCGAGAGATGGGATTTTCGATTCAGACGAAGCGTATTGAGCCTGTGAAAACCTCCGCGTTTCCTCGGCTCGCTGTTCGTCCTTTATATTCGGTGCTCGCGACCGATCGTATAACGGCTGTACTCGGCGTAACCCCTCGCCCGTGGCAGCTCGCCGTTCGGGACTATCTCAATAAAATAACCACGAAGATCGGATGATGAAAGGAAGTCAATGAGAGAGGTAAGCAACGTACTCGTTACCGGTGGTCTCGGATTCATCGGTTCGGCTTTTATGCGATTCCTGTTCAGGACTAACGCGTTCACCGGACGCGTGGTTAACCTCGACCTTCTGACTTACGCGGGAAATCCGGACAACGTCGCCGGTTTCGTGGATGAGTCGCGTTACAGCTTCGTTCGAGGAGATATCTGCGACCAACAGCTCGTAAGCAGGCTTTGTCAAGAGCACGCCATCGATACCATCGTCAACTTCGCCGCCGAGAGCCATGTCGATAGGAGTATCGCCGGGCCGGGGGTCTTTATTCAAACCAATATCGTGGGAACGTATAGCTTGCTCGAGGTGGTGCGAAGCTTTCCTTCGATTCATTTCCACCATGTCTCTACGGATGAGGTTTATGGATCGTTGGGAATAACAGGCGCTTTTGACGAGCAAAGCCCATATCGGCCGAACTCTCCCTATTCCGCCTCCAAGGCCGCATCCGACCACTTGGTTCGAAGCTATGCTCATACCTTCGGTATTTCCACAACCATCTCAAACTGCAGTAACAATTACGGCCCCTTTCAATTTCCTGAAAAATTAATTCCGTTGATGATTCTCAACGCCGTTGAGCGCAAACCCCTTCCTGTATATGGAGATGGGCTCAATATCAGGGACTGGCTCTATGTCGATGACCACGTCGAGGCCATTTGGACCGTTATTTGCGAGGGAGATCGTGGCGCAACCTATAACATCGGAGGCAAAAACGAGTGGACTAATATCGCTATCGTCGAAAAAATCGCCGATCTATTAGGGCGAATTCAACGCGAGGAACCGGGACAATTTCGATCCCTGATCACTTTTGTCAAAGATCGACCCGGACACGATAGACGCTACGCAATCGACAGCAATAAGCTCACGAATCAGCTCGGTTGGCGTGCCCGTCACGATTTCGAGGCTGGCCTCGACGAAACCATCAGATGGTATTTGCGGAATTCTCAATGGATTTCTCGCGTGAAAACGGGTGCCTATCGGCAGTGGATCAAAAAGAATTACGACGAGCGCTGAGGCCTCTCAAAGTACCTTTTACAGAGTAGAAAAGCGTGCTACTGCAATATCCGTTGTGACTAAACGATCAAAAAGCCGAAGTGATCGCTCGCAAATCTCGACGGTCCGCAACCTTCGTGCCGTCAAATCCGACCCGAGCGGTCGGTTTGAGCTTCTAATTATTATTAATAACACCGTCTCGTCTTTTCCCCTCCCGCCTTCGGGACAGATTACGATTGGACGTTCCAGAAACGCCGACGTACAGATCGTCGATCCCTCGGTGTCACGAGAGCACGCTCGGCTCTCCATCGATGATTCGTTTAGCATTGCGGATCTCGGCAGCGCCAACGGTACCGCGATTAAGGGAAAGCCGATCGCGTTGGACAAGGAAGTCGAGTTAATGCTCGGAGAGGTCGTGGAAATCGGATCAGCGCTGCTGATGGTTCAACGCCGTCCAATCTCCACACGTGAATGGCGCATTTGGGCCCATGGATACTTTCAGGACAGGCTGGAAAATGAATGCGCTCGGGTGAGTCGGAACGCGAACTCATTTGGTCTGTTGCGAGTGCGCTGCGGCAAGGAGGCCTCGGTCGACGCGGTCCAGCAGGTGCTAGCGAGCGCGTTGCGCAATGACGATGTGGTGGGTCTATACGGGCCGGGTGAGTACGAGGTTCTTGCCATCGAGCGCAACGCGGAGGAAGTTAGAGCACTGGCGGACTCGTTGCTACAAGCGCTGCAAGAGGCCGGTGTCCTCGCGAAAACGGGCGTTGCCCGCTTTCCGACAGATGGAACGACCGCTCACACCTTGGAAGCGGTGGCGGGCGCGCAAACCCGCGACTACGATGAACTCACGGAAGAAGGTGAGGGGCGGGTCATCGTACTATCGGCTGCGATGAAGAAAATTTACGACTTTGTCTCGCGAATCGCGGCGAGCGATATCGCGATATTAGTTCTAGGGGAAACGGGTGTAGGCAAGGAAGTCGTGGCTGAAGCTATTCACAACCGTTCGCCTCGCAGAGATAAACCCTTTTTAAGGCTTAATTGCGCGGCGCTTTCCGAGTCCCTATTGGAAAGCGAGCTTTTCGGCCACGAAAAAGGATCGTTCACCGGAGCGGTTCAAACGAAAAGGGGGCTTTTGGAAACGGCAAACGGAGGCACGGTATTTCTCGACGAGATAGGCGACCTACCGGCTCAAGTTCAAGTAAAGCTTTTACGCGTGCTAGAGGAACGTCAAGTGTGGCGAGTCGGGAGCGTTACGCCTCGTAAAATCGACGTTCGTTTTATATCCGCCACCCATCGTGACCTGGAAAGATCCATCGTGGCCGGCAACTTCCGACAGGATCTCTATTTTCGACTCAACGGCGTTTCCTTGCATATTCCTCCGCTAAGGAAACGCAAAGAGGAAATAGAACCTTTAGCGCGCGAGTTCGTCCGGAGGTCGCAAAGGGGCCGGGGTCGAGGCGGTCGATTGCCGGTTTTATCAAAAGAGGTCATATCCCTTCTGCTTCAATATCCGTGGCCTGGTAACATCCGAGAGCTACAAAACGCGATAGAACGGGCGGTGTTATTAGGGGAAAACGGTCAAATTATGCCGGAGCATCTACCTATTGAAAAGATGACGGCGACTCTCAGCACGCCGATCGACGGCTCATACAACAAAGAGGATTCGAATCCTCCACAGCCGTTGAAAGCGCAGACGAGCGAAACCGTCAATCCGCCTCCGGGAAAAGCGCCGGTCGATATGTCGCTAGCCGATATGTTGAAACAACAAGTACAAACGATGGAGCGCCAGCATATTATCGAGGCCTTAAATCGCTGCGGTGGTAACCAAACCAGAGCGGCGAAACAGCTCGGTATCTCGCGTCGTACGCTAATCAGCCGGCTGGAAGCTTATAGTCTTCCGCGACCCTTGAAGGATCAGCGTTCGGATTAATTGTAACCGTTCAGGGCGGTACTGCTGTTTGGCTACGACGGCGGCCAATTCATCCCGTAAAACCGGCTTTCGTCCTCGCGCCGGCTCGTCAGGTACAGCAAGTA
>JAFGIB010000072.1 GCA_016929805.1 Deltaproteobacteria bacterium
AGTACCATCCTCGCCGGCCCTGCGGGCGCGCTCGGTTTTACGGGCGAATTGGCCGCCGACTTGTTTGCCCCCCTGAACGCTTACGTCTTCACTGCAGTCGTTTCTGTAGGATCTTATTAAGCACCGCGTGTTCCTTGCTAAAGCCGTACCAACCCAACGCGATTTTTTCGAGATAGGATCGCGCTTTGGTTTCGTCGTAAATCACGTCGGGATCCGAGATATATGCTATATATTCTCGCCATCCGTCGCGTAGCTGACTCGTCGATTTTTTCATCGTATCTACTTGCGGTTTCAGCTCTCCGGGAACCTGGATTACGTCAAGAGAGCTTTCAATTTCCTCGAGAATTTCGACGCATCGTTCTCGAACCGCTCTGCCGTAACGGGACGCGCCGGCTCTGCTTCTGTTTTCAATTTGGGCCATGAGATCAGCGTTAGATTTTATATCGCGAAGGTCGACGCTCTCCAACGCGCAACCCCAGAACCGGTCGAACTGTCGCTTTTTTAGACCATTGAGTGTCTGACCGGCCTCGCGATAAGCGCTCTTCTCGTCGGCGCTCTTGAGGAACATGCCGGCTCCGACAAAACAGACCGCTAACACGACCACCGCGCTCACGATCGTCCAGCCCTTGCCCTTACTCAAGGCCGCCGCCTCTTCATCGATGGAAACGTCGCCAACGGTTATAGGTGTGAGCGAATCCTGACCCGTTTTTTCTTTTTGTTGTTCTTCCATGGGTACCCCCTTTTATTCGAGATAAACCTAAACCCAGATGATTCAATATTTGGTGACAATGCTTATATCACTGATAGTGAAACTTGTGTTAGAAAAAAGTTATTTCCTCTAGCGTCGGACGGTAGAAGTCTAAAAAAACGCCTATTCATCGTTAAAGCGCGCATAACAACCAAAGCCAATCGTAACCGGCCGTGTCCGTTTTTCACACAGCAAGCGGTTTAATTAGATCGGTCTCTCGTGACCTTCTCTTTCGTATGTGCTAATTGAGTGCTTTTATTCCCGCGAATCGGACGGGATATTTCGAAATTATAGCCTAAGAGCGACAAGAAATTTTCATTTTGATATTTCTCGCATAGCTCGAAACAACCGTTCCGCCGCTACTTTTTTAGAAGCGACGTCGCTCGCGCATAAGCGCGCAATTTGAAAAAGTAATCGATTTACCACCGGTACGGCCGGCGACCAAATCATCGCGGTCCAGAAAGGTTGATTTTTCCTTCATTTCCCGCGCCGGAACGCGCGTCATCCGAACGTTTTATTCCCAACCTGAGCTTTCCGTACCGTAGAAAGATTCGACGATATAAAGCGTTTTACCGTCGAAAAGGCGCGCAAATTAAACGCGCGCCTATCTTTTTGGAACCTATTTTTGGTCGACGAAGCACGGTCTAGAACGGTTCCGCCCGCATTTCTTACGTTCTTTCGCCTTTGGCTCGAGGTTATTATCGACGTTAAGGTTTACATCACGCGTTCGTGGCGCGATAAATGGTTTGGGTTCAACGGCGAATGGAAACGTCGAAATAATTTTTGTGCGGGTGCCGGTATTCGGACTGTTTGAACCTTTATCTATAAGTATAAGGAGCGAAAGTGACTTTAGGCGAATTCATCGATCTTATAGAGACCAGAAAACAACTTGTGAGAATCACGAAACCGGTCGACGTGGTTTACGAAATCGCCACGATTATTAAGATGCTCAAGGGGAAAACCGCGCTGTTTACCGCGGTCAAGGGGTTTGCCATGCCGGTGGTTTCAAACCTGTGCGCGACGCGAGAATTGGTCTGTCTCGGTCTTGGAATTCACAAATCAGAGCTGATCAGCCGGCTAACGGCCGCGGTCGATAATCCGAAGGAGCCGGAAGTGGTAGCCCCGGCCGGATATCGAGAGATCGCTTGTGATCTCACTCGCCTGCCGATCTTGACGCATTACCGAGAGGATGGCGGCCCTTATGTCGCTTCCGGCATTGCGGTAGCGAGGGACCCTGAATACGGAATTAATACTTCTTTTCACCGCGCCTTAGTGAAAAATAAAAACGAGCTCGTGTTTCGGGTTGTGGAAAGACACTTACACGCCTACCTAACGCGCGGCCTTCGCGAGTTCGCTTTTTGTATCGGCAATTCAGTTCCCGTATTGGTCGCGTCCGCCATGTCGGTTGAATTAGGAAAAAGTGAATTGGCCGTCGCCAATGCGTTGCGCGATACGCGACTAGTCGATATCGGCGGTCACGTTGTACCGCAAAGCGAAATCATTATGTTATGCGAGTTCACCGGTGACACGGCGGACGAGGGGCCGTTCGTGGATTTAACCGAAACCTTTGACGTCATTAGGAGGCAACCCCTGGTTCGTGTTAAAGGAATTTTCGCCCGCGAAAACCCCTTGTTTCACGCGCTTCTCCCGGGCGATTTTGAACATAAAACACTTATGGGAATGCCGCGAGAGCCGACGATCTTTCGCGAAGTCTCAAAGGTCTGTGAATGCTTGGATGTGCATATCACGGCGGGTGGATGCTCTTGGCTTCACGCGGCCGTCAAGATTCGCAAGCGCGATAAGGACGACGGAAGCAAGGCGATCGAGGCCGCGTTTAGGGGCCATCCGTCGATGAAGCACGTTTTTATAGTGGACGAGGACGTCGATATCGAGGATCCCGCGCAAATCGAGTGGGCGCTCGCCACGCGTTTTCAGGGCGATCGCGATCTCATCATCAAGCCGCGCGAAAAGGGCTCTTCACTCGATCCCTCCTCGCAGCTCAGCACCAAGGAGACCACCAAGGTCGGTTTTGATCTGACTATTGCCGACCCCGGTAGAGCGACTGAATTCAAAAAGGCTACGCTTCCTTTACAACTTAAGCTGAAAGATTATCTCTGATCGAACTTCCGTGTTATCGAAAAATCGTTTAGCGTGATTCTCTCAGGATGCGTATGAATCGAGGCGCCGTCGTTTCGAGTCGGGCCACAGAGCGTCAGATTCCATAGCTCAGCAGCCTCAATCGCCAGCGATGTCACCGCGCCCGAGGCGAGCACCATCTCGAGGCCCGCGCGCGCGGCTTTGGATACCATCTCGAAGCTGGCTCTACTGGAAAGGATAACGCCCAAGCCCTTGATCGAAACGCGGTCTAACAGGCATTTCCCTATCGCTTTGTCTAAGGCATTGTGCCGTCCGATATCCTCGGCAAAGGCTACGATTTCACCGTTTTGATTAAAAATTCCCGCCGCGTGCGCCGCGCGAGTCGCGGGATAAACCCGTTGAGCGGCGAACAGTCGATCGGGCATTTGAAGCAACAGCTCTCGGGGAAGGGTTAATGTGAATCCCGCGGGGCGGGTTTCGGCGAGCGTTCTTTCGATCGTGCGACTGCCACAAAGCCCGCAAGAACTCGCCACGATCATATTTCTTCTGACAGCGGTTCGGGAGGGGGCCTTGACTCTTATTCCTATAAGGCCCGGCTGTTGCTGGCTCGGTCGACGAATCGCCGCCACGTCGTCGATCGATTCGATTATACCCTCCGAATACGAGAACCCCACGGCGAGCGCTTCGGTATCTGTGGGCGTGCACATCAAGGTGAATTCCCCGACCTCGTCGACCTCAAGGGTTATGGCCTGCTCAATGATAATTTCGCCACTATTATTCTTAACGGCTTGATCTTGGAGCGAGACGCTATATCTATTGCGCGTCAGGGTCGCTTTATCTGATTTATCATTCATTGACTCTCTCGTTGCAAACCGTGCTGGCCGAGATCAAGGTTCCCAGGTGATGTCAAAGCCCCCTTTTTGCGGCGGCGAAACCTGGCCGGTCCAGACAAAATCAAAGGGGAATCTCAGCTCGAGCAAGAAATCGACGCTTTCGGCGGGTGTCGACTTCTCCGGGTCGATATCGGTCGCGGTATCGTCCTGTTGACTAGAATCGCTCGACGCCGTCAAACCGCCCTGTAGATACGCGTGCCTGACAATAGGCCGGATAAATTGGGGGATCAGCGAATCCGCGTTGACTCCCGCCTGCACTCGATATCTCTTTTCGTCTTGCGCACCGCCGTACGTTCCTACCGAAAAAGTGGGAAGTAGATCGTTCATCTCACGTCTGATACCGGTAGTGCCCAAGGTCAGGATTCCACCGGCGGCGCCCGCGATGAAGGCTTCGCGTTGCGCGCTGGCGTCCTGATTCGCCATCTCGCTTTCGCTGAGCGAGCACGAGCCGGTAACCAACATGGTCAACGCCCCCTCCTCTCCCTGGCATTCGTCGGAATAAAACGTCACCTCGGGCCGGCGCATGGTGCCGAACACCGTGACCACTACCGAACCGCTATCCTCTCCGTATGGTTTGTGGGTTGCCTTCAAGCTGACTTTCGGATTGAGCTGCGGCGATCCGTCGAAGAACAGGCTGCCCTCGTTGAGATCGAATTTTTTTCCGAACGCTTCGAATACTCCCCGTTTGAACTCGATATCGCCCGCCACGCGTAGCTCCGGGTCCAGGTAGATTACATCGAGCTCGGCTTCAACCGCGGCTGAAAAATCGCTTCTTCGTACGGTTATCAACCTGTGCGAGCCGTCGACGTTAAATTGCACCGCATAGGCGGAGCTCGTTTGAGCCACGGGCTTTTCCACGCCTATGACCTGAATATCCGGATGCGCGTCGAGCGATTGCAGCGAGCGCGTGGAGGTTTCCGGCAGCAGAACATCGAGCGATTCGATAAACAGGCTGGTGACCGCGCGGTGTTGCATGATCTCGCTCTCGATGCTCGCGGTGCCGGACAGCCACGCGAGCGGAACGTTTTCGCGTTGAACCGGAAAATCGTCTAGAAAAAGCGCCAAGCGCACCCGCTTAGGAACAAACTCCTCCAGCCCAATGCCTCCGGACAATCTCAATAGACCCTTTCCGTCGCGCGCCGTCAGCTTCTGTACCTCGATCCAGTTTCCGTGAAACAGGAGACTGCCCTGAGCCTCTGAAAAGCGCTGGCCGGTCGAGGCCAACTGAAATTCGCCCCGGCTAAGCTCCGCCCGCCCGCTCAGGCGCACGCGGCCGGGTTTCCCCCGCGCGCTGATCGATCCCTGGACCGAACCTTGTGCATCGGAGAGTAAGTCGATATGTTCGAGTATGGGTTTGAGCTCGGCCTGTTCAAAAGAGATCTCGGCGTTGAGCTCGCGTTCTCGGTCGAGCTCAGGCGTGACGACCCGATTTATCCACTTTATCGGAAGGTGCGCCTTTACTCGGCTATCGCTGCTCCCGCATCCTGATAGCACGCCCGAAAGCTCGAGGTCTTTGGGATTGAGCACAACATCAAGGTCGACACGAAACGGATCCTTCTCACAGGACAGCGTTTGTGTCACCGGTTGCCTTCGCCGCGTGTTCTTCTCGCTCGCCCTTCGCTTAGGGAAAAATCGCGTCGTCAGATCAATTCGGCCCTGACTGTGTTCGGTCAGTAGCTCGTCGACGTCCACCTTGGCGCGCAGCGAGCCCGAGCCGTATTCGCACAGCCAAGGGAAGCTTTCGATGGAAGAGATGTTGATCTCGCCGATGCCGGAGAGCGCCGAGACCCCCGTAAAGGCTCGTTTTTTTATCCATTGCTCGACGGGCGTGCGGGCCGTACCTTCGATCTCGGCGAAGCGTTGCTCCGCGATAAACGCGCTCGCGGTGAAATGGGTGTTGTCGTCGTAAAGCACGACTTGGCCGCTCAGGCTCGGCCGGATTTCCGCCGCGCACTCGGTACCCTCGAAGCGCGCCGTCCATTGCCCGTCGAACCAGAGCTCGACATAAGTCTTTCCTCCCTCTTGCGTGGCCTTAAACCGCGTTTGTAGATCGATCGGCCACGGCAGGCTTTGCGAAACCGGAGAGGGCAAGCTATCCAGTCTGCGGCGCGTGCTATAGCCGGAAATCGCCCAAGGACCTTGTGTTACGGCTTCGGCCAATTTGGAAAAATCCCTAAAGATCTCCTGCGATTTGATCGAGGTATTCCCTTTGATATTTCCGATGGCGCCCCGGGCGTCGCCCAAGGCGCACTCGATTTCAAGCCGATCGCGCTGAAAGTTGATCGCGCTGTCGATGGAGAGCGGCGCAACGCCCTCGATGGCCAGGGGATCGAATTTCAATTTTCCGCTGAAGCTCGGCTGTTCCAGCGTGCCGACCGCGTTAAGCTCGCCGCCCAACCGGCCGGCGACTGCCCGAGCCGCTTTGCCGAGTATTTGCTCGCCCAGCGCAAGGTCGACGTCGTTCGCGCGAAACATGAGATTGTAATCGATACTAAGAAGCTCCTCGACAAGACTCGCTCGATCCGAATCGAGCAGCCCGTTGCCCGTGACGCTGATAGTGCCGCGCTTACCGAGGTCGGCTTCCGCGTCGATCTCGAGCCCTCCGTTTTGATAGGAGACGACGAAGACACCGTTCACGTCCTTTAACTTGAAGAGTACGCCGTCGCGTAGCGCGCCCTGCACCGAAAGAGCGGGACGCCTGAGATCCCCGGTGAGCTGCAAGTTGGCGTCGGCGCGGCCCTCGCGCAGGTAGAATCGCTTGCCGAAGAAGGTATGTAAAACCGCTAGGTCAAAGTCCTGAAGTTGGGCCTTTACCTCGTCCGAACCGTGAAATCGAATCGTCGCCTGGGTCTCCAAACGTTGGGTTTGACTTGCCAAACGCAATAGTTCCAGGCTGATCAGCTTGTCCTTGATCAACTTGAGGTTGCGCGCCGTCCCCCTCCAGGAACGCTCGCCGACGAAAAGCTCGATCTGTTCCGCGTTCAGCACGAAACCCTCTTTATCCGCGTTTATCCGAGCGTCGAGTAAAAAACTTTGTTGGCCTTTGACGCGCACTCGGCCGCTTGCCGCGTACTCGCGCGGCCCGCCTCGTAGATTGAATTCCGTATCCCCGATGGAAAAATCAGATATCGCGATTGCCTCTCCGGCCACCTTGAGGTTGACTTGAGGCAGATCAGGCTCTCCGCGAGCGCTGCCGTTGAGCGAAAGCCGCTTCGCGGACAGAGCTCCGTAGCGCAAGTCACGTAGCGTCACCCGGCCTTGAAAGCTCATTTGTCGGTCGGCGAAACCCGGGGTGACGACGTGCAGCTCGGCGTCAAGCTTTCCGCGTGATCCCGGAACGTGCCGGCGGATATTTGGATCGCGTCCGATTTCTGAGATGCGGGCGCGCATCGTCAAATCGATGCGACCGTCGAAATCGATCGCGCCGTGGCCTGAGATCTCGCTGCCTTCTTCCCGTGATAAAATCTCGTCGATTCTAAGTCGTTTCGGCTCCAGCTCCGCGTCGAGCTCGAATGACGGGATCGCGATGGTTTGATAAATGACGGGTTCAACCTGCAACTGAACGCGAGGATTGGTTTGTTGCGGACCGAGGGCGATGACGGCGGAGCCCGAGAGGGTTAAGGCCGGCGCCTGCTCAAAGACTCGGTCGAGCTTGATACCCGGCGTGCGAAGCGTGACGCTGACGCCTCGGGTTTGGGAAATGGCGCCGCTCAGCACGCCGTCGCCGGCGTCGCTTTTCAAGTCCGCGTGTAGCTCGAGCTCGTCAAGCGGACCGACCAAGCTGAAGCTTCCGCTTAAAGCCGATCGAAAGGGACCGGTAAAGGTGAATCCCATGCCGCGTATCGTCTCCGGAGAGATCGGCGAGCCTTGCACTCGTAGCTCTAGCCATTGCGGCGGTACCCGTTCAAGGGAGTACTGCTGTCCGGCTACGGCGGCGGCTGACTTGTCTGAGCCCTGAACGCTTACTCGCGGTGCTTGCTCGCTCGCCGCCGGCGGGCGGAACAACTTGAGCGAAATGTCAGCGCGGTCCCGGGCTTGACGGGCTTTGAACTCAAGCGCGATGCCTCGATTCGCGTTGCTCGAGATCGAACCGGTGAGGTCATCGACGTAGCCCTTGAAGGGAAAGGGTCTTACGAACACGCCTTTTGCGCTTGTGATTTCGACCTTTAATTCTTCTTTGACCTCGAGCCTCCCGCGCGCGCTCACTTCTTGAACGCGTAGCCCGTTAAGCTCTAAGAAGTCGCCGTAGACCACGACCTGTGAAAGGCGAATATTTTCCACCACCGCGTGTATTGGTTCGGAACTCGACTCCGAGGTGTCGGTCGGCTCAAAGGTTTCTAGAAACGTCGGCAAGCCCGATTCGGTAGCGAGCAGACGCACGGTTGCGCCCCTGAGCGTCGCGCTTTTAAAGCGCAACCGGTTATTGAATAGATCAAAGAGAGTATCCGGAATTAATATTACCTCGTCCGCCACCGCGATACGATGACCCTCGGGGTCGAACAGTGCGACGTCGCTCGCGACCAGCCGATCGAACCGGAGCTGATCGACCCGGCCGATCGTCAGCGTCCCGCGAATTTCGCCTGAGACAAAGGAGGTCAACAGGCGACCCGCGACCTTTCGCGCCAGGTCGGTGTGAAGGTGCATAAATAGACTAGCCGCGAGAGCGACGAATGCGAGCAGCGTCCAAAAAAAGAAGCGGAAAAAACCTATGACGGCGGTTTTCAGAATGCGTCTCCATGTCCGCGTAAGGTCCGAAAGCACCATCCGAGCCCCGCGGCGGCTTCGCGCTGACTTTAGATAAGAGGGCCGGCGTGATTTCTAAATTCTATCGCGCGCCTTTTTCAGCCGCAACCGCCTTTGGCCGTCCCGTGCTACGGATCAATTCTTGCGCTCTATCGATCCGACGGATTACTGTTGGCCGCTCCAAAGCTCTAACCGAGAATTCCCGAGACCAGATAGCCTAGAACCGCTCCGTAGAGAGTCGAAAAATAGGGATTTGAGGTAATCGGACACCCTCCCGTACTACATCCAACCAAGCGATGATAGGCGAATCCGGCAAGCGCGCCGACAACGACGAATAGCAATATCTTGATCATTTCATTCGACCTCCTCTTCATACAAGCCATCAAGGGGAAAAAAGGATTCGGCGAGTGCGCCTTTTGTGGTTTGCAAAACCGCGGGCGATATGAAACGCTGCAGGAGCCGATGTCCTGGATAGCGTTACAACCATCGGATCCGCTGCTCGATCGCGCGCGCAACGGCGACGCCGCGGCGCTCGAGCAATTGCTGGTTTCGATCGCGCCCGCCGTTCACCGCTTTGGCCTGCGTATGTGTGGCAGCGATTCGGATGCGCAAGACGTCCTGCAAGAAACCTTGATCTCGATCGCGACGCATGTAAGCCGGTTTGAAGGTAAGTCCGCTCTTTCGAGCTGGGTTTTCGCCCTTGCCCGCAACGCCTGCATCAAAAAACGGCGCGGGCGAAAAAATCAACAACACCTCGGGCAAAAGGCCATCGAGGCGCAGTCGGCGAGCGCGTCCTCTCCCGAGCAACGGGCCGAAAACCGCGAGCTCTGGGAGGTCTTGACGCGAGCGCTTGACGGCTTGCCGGAGCAATACAGAGAGGCGGTTGTGCTCAGAGACATCGAGGGGCTCTCGGCGGCGCAGGCCGCCGGAGCGCTGGGGATATCGGTCGACGCCCTCAAGAGCCGCCTACATCGAGCGCGGGAAGCGCTGCGAAAGGAGTTAATGCCGCTGCTCGAGCCGAGGGCTCCGGCGCCATCTGCTCAATGTCCGGACATGGCGACGCTCTGGTCGCGAAAGCTCGAAGGAGATCTCGATAAGCAGGATTGCGCGGAAATCGAAAAGCATGTAGCCGAGTGTCCCGCGTGCGGAGCGATTTGCGACGCGCTGAAAAAGGCCCTGCTCGCCTGCCAAAGCTCCGCCACCGCAGAGATTCGTCCCGAAGTACAGGCGCAAGTCAAAGCCGCGATGCGCGCCTTGACGGGGCTTGGCGGGACCTAGACTAAAGCGTGGTCGAAAAAGGGTTATGCACGCCTGATTTCGCGCGCCTTTCGCTATTCGCTTGAACTTTAAACCACGTTAAGGTTTACACCCGGGTGAAACGTGTCACTTTAATCGCAACGCGCGAACCCGGCTGTCGCATTGACGATATCACAAATATGTCGCCCATAAACCTTAACGTTGCAAAAAACGTCGAGCGGAAACGCGAAGAACACGATGAAATAAGGGCGCGCGGAACTTTTTTTGGGCCGCAGCTTAGTGCACCCTAAGTGAGGTCCAAAAAAAGTGAGCACGCCCTTAG
>JAFGIB010000073.1 GCA_016929805.1 Deltaproteobacteria bacterium
AGTACCATCCTCGCCGGCCCTGCGGGCGCGCTCGGTTTTACGGGCGAATTGGCCGCCGACTTGTTTGCCCCCCTGAACGCTTACGTCATATCTATCTCGCGAATGTCAATCTCATGTTGTAGTCTTATTCGGTGCCCGTCTTGAAATCCCTTTTTAGTTCCGCCGGTTCATGCCTTTTTTCTTCGCTTCTTTGTCTTTTCTTCTCTTCATCCATCACCGCGTTCGCTCAATCAACCCCGCCTACGTCCGATATTCAATCGTCTAGCGCGGATACCGAATCGCCTCCAAATGAAAGCAGACCGCAGTCGCCCGAGTCTTCGTCAACCAGCGATCAATCCGATTTCGATCCTTTCTCTCTTTCCGGGGTAGAGGAAGCACCGCCAAAAACCGGTTTTAGTGAAAACCGGTCTCCTTCGGATGCCGCTCCTTCTTCACGTACAAAGCAACCTCAAGACCGCTCGGTCCACGTCACGCATAACGATTCAGCCCCGATCGCACCCGCGTTCGATTTCGGATTGGCTTCATCGGACCGTATTATCTATTTCTTCGAGGGTACAAAGGTTCGGGGTAACACCACCACCTCGGCTTCGGTTATTAAGAATTTTATCCCGTTTAGCGTCGGCGACCCTTTTAATGTCGACGATCCCTCGATCGAGCACATTCGTTGGCGCTTGATGGGTACCGGCTGGTTCAACGATGTTCGGCTCAGCTTGGAGCGCGGTTCGAAACGGGGTTGGATTCGATTGGTGGTCGAAGTCGAGGAGCGCAATACGCTGATAATAACCCGCGTGGCTCTCGGCGTTTCTCGCGACGTTAAATCTAATATGAAAGAAGAGAGTACCGAAAGGTACGACTTACAACCTTACGCTGGAATCGGTCTTGCCGAAACCAACCTTTTAGGTCTCGGAATCGGTGCCGCGATTTCCGGGGTCTACGCCGAATCACAGTATGGGCTCGATCTTCTATATACAGATCCTATTCGCCTCGGCGGCGGCTTCAGCCTCGACGGCCATTTTTTCTATAATCACGGCCGCGAGTTTTTCGGTAGGGACGAGGAAGACACGGAAATCGACGTTTCTTGTATCGATCCTGAGACGGACGAACGAATACCGGGTTGCGAAGAAGAATTACGAGCTAAGACCGCTGTCGTTCGCTACGATCGGTTCAGCTTGGGAATAGGAACGGGACACGATATTACGAGTACCCTTCGCTATAGGATAGGTTGGCAAGGAGAGTTCGTCGATGTGACATCTAAGCCCAACGCCGCGAGTATCATGCGCGGCGCGGAGCGAGTTCCTATAGACTTTCATATCGAGAACGACGAAAGCATCGTTTCGAGCCTCTATTTTTCTTTGATCTTCGATCGGCGCGACAATCCTCCCTTTCCCTCGCGTGGGCAGTTAATACGATTGGACGCGCGTATCGGTGCGGCTTGGCTTGGGAGTAGCTACGATTTCGCGCGCTACGAAACCTCGTTTCGCCACTGGCAGCCGCTTCCCTGGCACCACGTTTTCAGCGTCGGAGTATATCTCGGGGCTATATACGACGACGCTCCTTTCTTCTATCGCTTTTATGTTTCCGATTTGAGCGATTTAATCCCTTCACGGATTCTAGAGCTCAACCTCGACCATCGCGGTGCGCCTAACTTCTTATCAACATCGATCGAGGCTATGCGGCGGGAAGAGATCGCCGGAAAGATCGACGTTGAGTACAACCTGCCGTTACACCGAGGCGGCGGGGGTTTCCGCGGAGTTGACGCATACGGCCGTATCGGACTTTATTCCTTAGCGAGTTGGGAAGATCTGCGTTACGCCATTCGGGGCTACGACGGTCTCGCCAGAATTCCTCTCGACCTCACCTTTGATCTCGGTATCCGCGCCGATACGACCGTCGGCGTTTTTACTTTCGGCGTTTCAACCCTAGTCGGGTTTATACCTGATCCATGGTAAAGTTACTTCGCTTATCTCTTTTTTTATGCGCCTTATCGCTTCCCTTTGCTTTATACGGGCAGTCGGTCACTAGCGGAGTAGCGATGCGGAAGCTCGGCGTAAATTGGATAAACGACACTCCGGCGCTCAGTTTTTCCGCGCGTGATTTCGTTAACGAGTTTGTACGTAAACGCCTTCAAAGCGGCCTTCCCCAGAATCTTGCGATAAGGACCTACGCCTACCCGGAGAAGGGCGGGTCGCCCGCGGCCATCGCCGTTCGATCTTGTCGCGTCATATACGACCTTTGGGAGGAGACTTATCACGTCCAGATAAAGAGCGAGAAGCGCAGTTCCTATCATACACTAAAGCGTTTCGATACGGTTAAGCGCGCTTGTCTCGTTTATCAAAAAGAGACCATCGGAAAAGCGGTAAACTATCAACGGCTTCAGAATCAGCTTATCTACTTCGCGGTAATCGTAGAACTCAACGCGATTTCCGACGATACCGTAGAACGTATCAGAAGATGGCTCGCGCGTTCGGAGGAAGGCAGCAAGATTACGAGCGGCGCTTTTTTTGGTTCTTTTGTCAGTATTTTCGTCAATCGTCGAATCGGCTCAGCGGAACGAATTCTTCGTTTCCGATCGCCCTTACACCGAGTACCGTGATTCGATTCAGCCAATTCGAAAAAAGAATCATGACGGCAATGGCGGTCGTCGCTATTGTTCCTTTGATCGGAACGTTGATACTCGGCTACGGCGTGTTGCGCGAAGCCTATCGAGTCGGCGTGAATAACGAGGTGCGGGCCCAACTTGAGCGCGGCTTGGAGCTTTATCGTTCGCATATCATCTCCTTGCGTCATAACGCGGATTTAACCGCCGACTCGATCGCGAACGATTGGCGACTTAGCCGAGCGATTGAAGCCGATGACTCGAATCTAATAAATCAAGCATCGCTTCGGCTTTTCGAACGGTATCAAAGCGTAGCCAGAATTAGGCTGACCGACGCTCTAGGAAAAGATCTTATCGAACGGTCTCGTCCGAAGCTGTTGCGCGACCCAACGTACCGGTTTCTTAAGCTAGAGCGCGCTATGCCCGCTGTTTCCCGTCGCTTGAACCTCAACGTTACGGTGGCTACTGCGGCCTCGCCGTTTGACGACTTTCAGCGCGCCGGAGAGATGATGAAGGTCTATTCGCAGCTCGAAACCGGAACCGGTTTTTTGTCCGGGGTGTTTTTGGTGGTTTATTTCGGTTTTATGCTCACGGTAATCGGTTTGGCGCTCGCGGTCGGTATCATTATTTCTCGTCGGGTGACCCGCCGCGTCGCCGTGCTTTCCGAAGCGACTATAAAAGTCGGCTCGGGAGACCTATCGGTTGAGGTCCCCTCGGACACAAAAGACGAGATAGGAGAGCTCACGCACGCCTTTAATTTAATGGTTCGCGATCTCAGAGAGTCTCGCGGGCGAATCGAGTATTTACAGCGCATAAGTGCCTGGCAGGAATTCGCGCGGCGTTTGGCGCACGAGATAAAGAATCCTCTAACCCCGATCCAGCTTGCCATGCAGGAAGTACACCAGGGTTATCGTGGGAACGACGAAAGATATCGATATAAGCTAAACGAGGCGCTTTCAATTGTCGAAGAGGAAGTCGCGACCCTACGCCGTCTGGTCGGTGAATTCAGCGCATTCGCCAAATTACCGCAGGCGCGCCTGGAGCCCGCTGATCTCAACGATTTGATACTCGATGCCTCTCGTACCTATATTTCGATCGTCGACGAAGCGGCTGACGAAAGTCGGACAATCACTTCGAATCCTCCGGTCGAGATTAGTTGGGAGCCCTACGAACGGCCTCTGCCGGTTATGATCGATTCGATGATGTTGAAACGATGTATTGATAACCTAATGCGTAATTCCGAGCAGGCTATTCTTGGGAGGGCTTTGAATAGAGTGGATTCCTCGAACCGCTCGGAAAACGCGTCGATAACTCTCGGCCGCGCACACGGCCGAATTCGCGTCAGAACGTTTCTTGAGGGTAGCCGAGCAATTCTTGAGGTAGAAGATAACGGGCCGGGTATCGTAGAGGAGAACCGCGAGCGTGTTTTTGATCCATATTATACTACTAAGCAGGACGGGACCGGTCTCGGTTTGGCTATTGTGAAGAAAATCGTGCTCGAGCATGGAGGAGAAATTTTTTGCCGAGAAAGTGGATTTGGTGGCGTATCATTTACGATACGATTGCCGTTGGCCAACTAATGACCATATTGCTATGGTTGTTAGTTATAATTGACGTGAAACACGCTTTCTGTTAGCTTCGCCGCCTTTTAGGCGATCGCAGTCATTGGGATCAGAAGGTATTCATGAAAGAGTACGGAGGTTTGTTTTTGTGCTAGCGCCGCGAATTGGCAGCCTCGACGAAAAAGTCGAGTATCTTCGTACACTTGAATCAAAGACCGATCTCTCTTTGCTCTCCGACTATTACTATCGGCTCGATATCTCATGGATTCATCACGACGGCGCGCTCGAAGGTGTGGTGTACGATCCAAAAGACCTGAGGTTAGCGCTTCTCGGAGAAGTCGTTACGGATAAATCGTTGATTCCTATCTACGACGAGATCCGCAATTACAAGTCGGCAATTGACTTGGTTCGAGAAATGGCGATCAAGAAGCGCAAAAAAGTCACACTCGATACGATCAAAAAGATCTATCTAGCTTTGGCCCCGGAGGAGGCCGAGACAAAAGGGCCTCCGAAATACCGTAAAGAGATGCCTTTGCATCGCGTTTACTTTCACGAGATCTCACAACCCAAACAGATCAGCTACCGAATGCGACAACTGATTCAATGGATGTCGAGCGAAGAAACCAAACGATTCGTGCATCCGGTTCGATTGGCCGCAAGGGCTCATACTACTTTAATTCATATCTTTCCGTTTCAGAAACATAGTGGTAAGGTAGCGAGATTATTGATGAATCTCATTCTTCTACAAGAGGGATATCCGCCTGTCATCGTGCATTCTACCGAGCGCCAACGATATTATGAGTCGTTGCGAGTTTCAGACGATTCCGTATCGACTTTGATACATGATTCCTTGGAAAATTCTGTTGAAAGCGCGCTGCGTTTTTTTATGAAGCTACATGGAATTGAAGAACCGACGACGTAGCTACTCAAGAACCCGCTGACAAACGACGTTTTCTTTTAAAGTAGCCTTGCTGACAGGGGTAACTTTTTATGATGGTTCTAGTCGTTGGGGATTACCGAACAGAGCACGCGGAGTCTATGACCTCGGCGATCCGCCGCGCTTTCGGCAGAGATAACGACCTCAGAACACTGTTTGTTCGCGACGTCATCTCAGCCAAAGAGATCCTCTCCGATCCCGATGTGGAGCCGTTGAGATGTATCTTTATCGACGGCGCCGCTGCCCACGTGGAGGAGTTCATCGCCTGGATGCGAGGTCAAGAACAGCTCTTTTCAGTACCGATTTTTGCCCTCGTGCCGCACGTCTGCGACCAAGCCTTTCGCGAAACAAACGGCTACGGTGCGGACGATACCCTCGGCGACAGAGATATGGGGGCGATAACTCGCCGAATGGCCGTTCTCGAGGAGTATCGAACCTCTGTACGCCCTCCGATTACCGCCGGCAACGTCGTCATCGCTCATTCTGATCAGAAGCTCAGACGGCTTTTCGGAAAAACCATGAGAAACGCCGGTTTCAACCTGATATTCGCGAGCGACGAAGCGGAACTAATGAATACGGCCGAGGTCTCGCCTAGGCCCAAGCTCGTAATAGCTGAATACGCTCTTACTGACGGCGATGTCTTCGCCGAGATCGAGAGGTATCGAGCCAATGCTTCTGATACGAAATTGCCATTCGTTCTTTTAGGAAGAGGGAGCGACTTCCACAATATCGCGACCGATACCGGACCGGTCGACGTAGTGGAATTGATGTCTGATAGCGCTCCGCCGGACAACCTGCTTTTTCTAACCAACGAGTTACTTCGTCGGGTTTTTCTAAGCGGAAAAGCCGATCAGCGGGCTTCAGAGCGCTTGTTGTATGGAACGTTGTGCGCGTTTCGCCACGCCGGAGATCTCTCTTCAGCTTATGGGTATTGTTACAACATCAGCTTTGAAGGAATGTACGTTAAGACCTTTGATCCACCGCGTATAGATAGCGAGATTTGGCTTGAAATGAGACCTCCGGGAGAGATCATCGGGGTTCATTTACGCGGGACCGTGGTTTGGGTCCGCTTGCCGGACAATTCAAGAGCCGTTACCGTTCCTCCAGGCTTTGGCTTGCGGATCGATAGTAACGCTTGTCCGCCCGGAGATCTTGAAAAGTACCGCGCTTCGTATAAACAACTTCGAGAAAATAGAAGATTGTACTATCCCGTTACGATTTAGCGCTCAACAGATAATCCGTGTCCAAACGCGCAAAACTCGCGGTCCTTATCTCGGCCGGTCTGTTCGGCTCGGTATTTCTTTGGCAGGCCTTTGCCCGCTACGCGACCTTTCACAATCAAACCTTCGACCTCGCTTTTTACGCTCGGATGGCTTGGGGGTCGGTACGCGGTAGTTTCTGGGATCCCATTATAAACGCTCACTTTTTAGGGCTGCATATGTCATGGCTGATGTTGCCTCTCGGCCTTCTCGGTTTGGCTTTCGGCAGCGTATCGGTCCTGTTGATTTCGCAGGTTGTCGCGGTCTGTGCGGTGTGCTGGCCGCTCGCCCGGATCGGTGCACGTCGTTTCGGGGATACCGGAGCGATAATCTCAGCCGTCATTTGGCTGCTATATCCCAATCTCGGACATACCTTGAGCAACGAGTTTCACCCCGGAACGGTGGCGACGCTGCCCTTGGCCTGCGCTCTCGACGCGCTCGATCGGGAGCATCGTAATCCGTTGATCCTATGGACAATAGCGCTGGTCGCGTGCCGAGCCGACCTCTCTTTTATGGCCTTTATGATCGGCTTGCTCGCGGTGGTAAAAGGCGGCCGCGTACGCCGCACCGGTTTTTGGCTCGCGGGATTTTCGCTTTTATATCTTGCATTATTTCTTTTGGTTATTCAGCCCGCCTTCGCACCCGCGCAGGGAAGCCTTCAAGCGCACTTCTCCAAGTGGGGGAACAGCGTCTCGGAGGTCTTCTTGAATTTGCTCTCGTCGCCTCGGGAGCTTTTTGATCACTTTAGCGAGCCGAGAAGATTACTCTACCTTCCGAAGCTCTTGGCGCCGTTGTTGCTTCTTCCGCTTTTAAGCCCGAGGTGGCTTTTAGTCGCCATACCGCCGGCGGCGATTAATTTGTTTTCGGACTTTCCCACGACTACCGATATGGATTGCCATTATCAGACGCTGATAGTCGCTCCGTTGGTGGTCGCGGCGGCAGTAGGACTAGGAAACATTCATAGCGTCAGGGTAAGTCGCCTCGCCTGGTTTTTCTTGCTTATTGGGGGCTTGTTCTCGAATCTATTGGCGGCCGGAATGCCGTGGTCGCTGGACTACCAGGCCGGAGATTACCGCGAAGATGCGCTTACTCGAAGCAGCCGACGCGTGCTCGCTGCTATACCCGATCGCGCGTCGGTGCAAGCGCCCGATAGGCTTTTACCTCATTTAGCCGAACGTATGAACCTACATCGCGCGCCGCCGCCCGAGCGAAACGCGGACTTCGTCGTCCTCGATATCAGCCACCGGCAAAGGTACGCTCGGCAAGAAACCCTCTTGCGTACAACTGAAGAACCGGAAGTAAGCAACTGGTTTGCCCGTTCCGATCACGCTTTGGTTCACGCGGAGGACGATTTGGTCGTGCTGCAACGCAATCGCTCCCCAAGGCAGGGATTGGCCAAGCGCTACTTTGTCGGGAACGCTTCCCCGGACGAGGGAACACGATTGACCGTAAGCGTTCAGCGGTCAAACGAGTCGGCGGCCAACTCGCCCGTAAAACCGAGCGCGCCCGAAGCGCCGGCGAGGATGGTACGTGCTGTACCTGACGAGCCCGACCGAGGACGAAAGCCGGTTTTACGGGATGAATCGGCCGCCGTCGTAGTCAAACAGCAGCACCCCCCTGAACAGTTACGATTGACCGAGTGTCTGGCCGTGTTGCGCGGCTCGCTACAAGGCGAGCGATTGTGCCTTGAATTCGTCGCGCGAGGCTCGTGCGCGAGGGACCTCGCGATACGACTGGGCCCCGTGCCTAAAAGCCGCCGCGTGGACCTATTATTCGACGGGCTGCTTTCGCCGATACACCTTCGAGCTTCCGATCGCCTCGTTTCATGCCATCGGCTTTCAGATAAAGAGCGCGAAGCGATTCTGCTCGAAGGGGTATACGTGGGGGCATTACGCCGAAGCGGTGCGCGGCCCGAACCGACCGATCCTATCAGCGTTCGAGTCGCTATTGCCGAGCCAAGATAAAAATATCGAGCGCGCGCGTTTGCCTTTCGTCAACCGCGGCGTCCTTCGTCAAGTCAAAATGGCGGCTTGCGCTCGAAGTCGATTACCGTAAACTCCTCGCCATGATAACGCTTGAAAAATCGGGCGACGTCTTTATCCTGCATATGGTCGCCGGGGAGAATCGTTATAACGCGCAGTTTATCTCTAGCTTCAATCAAGCGCTTGACGAGGTCGAGCGATCACAGGGCCCGGCCGCGCTAGTCACCGTCGGTGAAAACAAATTCTACAGCAACGGTCTCGACCTCGACTGGATGAATCAACAATCGCCGGCGGTTCTTCGCGAGCATGTCGACAACGTGCACAAAACCATGCTGCGCGTCCTGACCCTTCCGATGATCACCGTCGCGGCGCTTAACGGCCACGTTTTCGCTGCCGGCGCGATGGTGGCGCTGGCGCACGATTTTAGGGTGATGCGAGCCGATCGCGGTTACTTCTGTCTACCCGAGGCCGACATCAAGATTCCATTTACCAAATCCATGGATGCTTTACTCCGCGCCTGTCTCCCCGTCGCAACCGCCCGCGAAGCCATGTGTACGGCGAAGCGTTACGGCGCGATCGAGGCGGTCGAACAACAGATCGTTCATCACGCGGTCGCGGAGAACGAGGTCTTGCCCAAGGCGGTTGAAATCGCCCAGAGCCTGGCGGCGAAAGACCGCGAGACCTTATCGGTGATAAAACGCCGGATGTACGCCGAGGTGATCGAGGTATTCAAGAACGACGTACCCGAATAAGATCAATACGGTTCTGCCTAATCAGACTAATTGTCCTTCGAGTAAAAATTCGCCGCTGAGCCAGAGGCTCCCGGCACAAAAAGGCGCGAATCGCGATTTTACGTTTGTCGTATCGTAAGCGTTCAGGGGGGCAAACAAGTCGGCGGCCAATTCGTCCGTAAAACCGAGCGCGCCCGCAGTGCCGGCGAGGATGGTACTTGCTGTACCTGACGAGCCGGCGCGAGGACGAAAGCCGGTTTTAC
>JAFGIB010000074.1 GCA_016929805.1 Deltaproteobacteria bacterium
AGTACCATCCTCGCCGGCCCTGCGGGCGCGCTCGGTTTTACGGGCGAATTGGCCGCCGACTTGTTTGCCCCCCTGAACGCTTACGAAGCGACCGAAGACGTGACGAAAAGCCGGGACGACGAATCTCGCGGTCGAGGCGAGGTGGCCATTTCGAGCCATCAGCGAGCGCCCCCGCGAACGATACGCTCGCGGTTCGCATGACGAAGCGCTACGACGGCGCTCAGTTACAGTTCTCAAAGTCGAAACTGGCCGGCTTGGTGAAGTCTTGGGACGAAACGAGCGAGAACTCATTTCCGAGCGCCTGTCGATACTCCAGCGGGATATTACGGCAGCAAGCGGTCCCGCTTACCGTCGACCCGTCTTTTACTACCGATACTTGACAGGGCATATCCGCGACATTTTCCGAGAACTCTCTGCTCGCCTCCTCGCTACAATCGGCATTACCGCCTTTGCTGATAATACAACTCTTTTCATAGGTGTTATTTCCCTCCTCGACGCGCAGGCTGCACTTTTGGCTCTTCGCGGATGATTCGCCTCTAATGGAAATAGCGTAACCGGTTTGAACGAGACTCAAATTGAGGTCGGAAATCTTCTCTCCAGCCGAGCAGTAAATCCGAAAACCATCCTGGCCGTCAATGCCCCTCTCGACCCGGTGTTTGGGTTCGTTTACCAATCCATTACATCCACTTCCGCGGTCGCAAAATAGCTGGTAATCGAGGTCCGCTATCGGGGGAACCGGGTCTTCGGAAACGCACGAAACGAACAATAATCCAGTAACGAATATCAATTTTCTAGGCCGCATGGCGTTGCTCCCTCATATAATGCCAACCAATTGGTTAGGAGATATCGTAATCGTTCGTAGAATTGTCGTCCTTTGATTACGACGTCGCCCAATACATCATTATCGGCTTACCCCCTGGGGCCGGCTCGATTTTTCAGTAAAATTAGCCGTCGCCTTTTTGGGCGCGTAAACGCTTACGACACGTCACCGACGAGTTTCACCGAGAGTGTACCAGGGAGATGCGAAAGCTACAAAACGGATCGAGGTCGAAGCTTCAAATTTACTTGAGAAACCGATCGCTTCGATATCTTTTCTACTCATTTAACGATATTTTTTTGATAAAACGGTAACAGAAAGCATGAGCAGCGAAGAAAAAGAGCAACAACGGCTGCGCGAATGGATTGAAGAGAGCCGCGATACCGTGATCTTCACCGGTGCGGGTATCAGCACCGAGTCGGGAATCCCCGACTTCCGCAGCCCAGGCGGTCTTTGGGCCAAGTACCAGCCCATAGAATTTAGCGAGTTTATGGCCTCTGAGGAGACGAGGCGGGAAGCCTGGCGGCGCAAATTCGCGTTGGACGAGACCTTTTTTCAAGCCCGTCCCAACCGGGGTCACCGAGCCATCGCGAAACTCGTGAATCAAGGCAGGGTCGCTGTGGTTATCACGCAAAATATCGACAATCTGCACCAAGAGAGCGGGATCGATGAGGATACGATCATCGAGCTTCACGGCAACGGAACCTACGCTAGGTGCTTGAGTTGCGATAAGCGCTATGAACTACAAGAAATTCGCGATTCTTTCGCAATCGACCAAAAACCGCCTTACTGCAGCGAATGCAAAGGCATAATAAAAACCGCGGTTATCTCATTCGGCCAGGCGATGCCGGTCGAAGCGATGCGACGAGCGGAAGAGGCCAGCTCCGGATGCGAGCTTTTTATTGCGGTCGGCTCCTCGTTGACGGTTTATCCAGCCGCCGGATTTCCTTTACTCGCAAAACGCCGAGGAGCGCGCCTGGTGATTGTCAATCGCGATCCCACGCAGATGGACTCTTTTGCCGACCTCGTTATACATTCGGAGATTGGACCTACCCTGGGTGCGGTTGCCGGGGTTGGATGAAGAGCGTGCAAACGGTTCGGTGACTCGCCGGCAGTCGGCGGCTACCCACGCTCAGATGGCTTCATAGAGGCCTTTAGAGTTTTCGCGCTCCTTCCGTATTAACCTTAACGTTGCAAAAAATCCGTCGGCGTAAACCGCTTCGCTCGCGAAAAATAGCGCGAACTAAGGGCGTGCTCACTACTTTTGGACCTCACTTAGGGTGCACTAAGCTGCGGTCCAAAAAGAGTTCCGCGCGCCCTTATTTCATCTCTTTTTTCGCGTTTCCGCTCGACGTTTTTTGCAACGTTAAGGTTAATTGTATATGCGAGTTGTATCGCAGCGATCGGATACGAGCTGCTAACGCGATAAATAATCGCCGTATAGGCGTAGATCGGTGTCGATCATGAAATTGTCAGCGCCTCACGCGCTATTTTTCGTTGGTACCTTATTGCAGCTCTCTCAAGCCCAGGCGTATGACAAGGCGGTCAACCGGTTTTTTTTGCTGGGTTTCGAGGTGGCGACCTGTATGATAGGCGTAGTAAAGGGGCGAGACGAAGCGCAAATCGCCTCCGAGTCGTCCAAGAACATCAAGAGCTATTTAGCCGAGGTTCGGGCTCCTAAAGAGATTTATTCGCTGCTGGATCGATATCTAGAGAGCATCGATAGTCAAAATAGGGCCGAGCTCGATTCGCATATGATATTGCTTATTAACAATATCGCGGATCACGGAAAGCGCGAATACGGTAATTCCGGCTATCACGCCTCGCTTTTCGGAATGTGGGCGGGGATGGTAACCGTGTCGATCGCGTTGGGTGAAAACCCCTACGAAATAGTCAAAAGCGGCAGAGATTTTCTTCCTTGGCTCGAAAATGACCGCCGCTTCAAATCTCGAAAGATCCTCGCCAATTTGCTCGACTATCGGCATACGGATATCAATCAGCCCGACTTTGCTCAGAACTATATGAGAGCACTCTATACCTTGGTGCAGAGCTTCTCGCTATAATTTTACAGCGATAGGCGGCGGCTCGGTCCCTGCTTAAAAAAGTGCGGCAGACATCTCATTTCGAGCGAAGCGAGACATCTCAAGATGGCGATTTCTATTCGCTACCGCTTTTATAGAAGAAACGCGGCCCGCCGGCGGCTGACGCCGCATACGAATCGGTCGTGCGAAATCAAGCGGAGTTGTCGTGAACGACCGTGCCCGGTTTTCATTCGCCTTCGCTTTTACGCTTTAGCCGATCGATTAAGAAGCGTAAAGCGGGAGATCGACCGTGAAGCAAGTGCCGCTCCCGACCTTGCTTTCTACCGAAATCGATCCCTTGTGCCGTTCGACAACCGCCCTTACGATTGCCATCCCCAGTCCGGTTCCCTCGTGAGTGTGCTTGCGAGCATTGGTCGAGCGAAAAAATTCGTCGAAAACGCGAGGAATATCTTGTTCCGGAATGCCGATTCCGGAATCTTTCACCTCGATGCGCAGAGAAACCCCCACTTTGCTCATTCGAACGGATACGCTTCCACCTTTTGGCGTGTAGCGGATCGCGTTGCCCAAGAGATTGCCGATAAGCTGCTGTAATCCGGTCACGTCGACCTCTACCTCGCCGACATCGGACGCGGATTCAAAGGATACCTTTAACTCGGACCTCTCAGCCAGCGCTTTGCTTTCCTCGATTAGATTTTCGACCACCGTGGCCGGCTTTACCACGGATAAATCGGCTTGCTGTCGGCTCTCTTTGGCCCGAGACAGCATTAGAAGATCAGTTGCGACCGTGGACAGCTCAGCGGCCCTGCGCTCGGCGCGAGCGATAAAATCACGCGACTTTTCCGGGAGCTCCCCCGCTATTCCGTCTAGAACCACGTTGAGCGCGGTTTGAATCGTCGCCAGCGGTCCTCGAATTTCGTGCGCGACCTTTCTCATGTATTGCGACTTAAGGCGCTCACTTTCACTGACACTTCGATAGGCTTCTTCCAGAGCGGCGGCCTTATCGACAAGCTCCTCGGAAAGCAAACCGATTTCCCGCTCGCGCTGCCGCAGCCGAACCGATATCGCGCTACAGATGAAAGCCGAGAGATACAGCGTCAGACCCAAGACCGACAGGTGGGCTAAGATCCAGTGCGGATCGCGGTAGATTTCCGGTAACCACATCGCACCCAGGGGATAATGGCGCAGCGCGCCGAAGCACTCGCCGATAGCTACGGCGGAAATCAAGGAGAACGCGATGCTGGCGATCAGAAATGTCGCCCGGCGCGACATCAGAATACTAGCAATTATAACGTGAAATATCGAGAAGAACGCGAAGGGATTTTCCACGCCGCCCGAGAAATGAAGCATCGACGCTAAGAAACCGAGATCGATGCTCATTTGCGCAACGGCAAAAACCGTCGTTCGATACGCCTCTGCTTCCATGGCCAGGTTCCGGAAAGGACGCGGCACTAAAAAACGCTTGATCGCGCTCGGTCGATGCCAAAACTCGGAAGCCTGAGTGCGTTTAAGCCGGCTCTCGATAGCGAAAAGCACCGTGTTATAAAGGGCAAGTCCCGCGACTAGGGCGTAGAGCGGTCCGCGTACCAGCTCAACACCAAGGAAAAAGCGCGCGACTTCAATCGTGCAAACAACGGCAATAACCGCCGTCCATCGCAGTTGGATAATCCAGCCGCGTCGCGCGATGAGCTCGGTTACAACCGGAAGCGCTCGTTCCTTTTTGAGATAATTTGACGCGGTCAATATCTATCAATCACTCCCTTCCGCTTCGAGTTCTTTTAGTTTTCTAAGAATGCCGAGCGGTGACTCGCAGCTCGACGCTTTCATCAGCGCCTCGATCTTTTCTTTGGAGTAATTCATTTTACGTTGCACGCGCTCTTGATACGCATCCTTGAGAACTTCTAAAAGCTCTTCGGTTTCGCACGGTTTTTGTAGATATCCATAAGACCCGGCTCGAGTGCATTGTACCGCAGAGTCGATCGAGCCGTGACCCGTAAGAATGATAACCTCGATAAAAGGATGTTTCGCCTTCAGGGTTTTAAGCACGTCCTCTCCGGACATCCCGGGCATTTTCAGATCAACCAACGCCAAATCGAACTCCTGACGACTGGCCGCTTCTAACGCGGCCTCTCCCGAGGTCACCGGTGTGACGTCGAAATCTCGCAAACTCAAGCGCTTCGCCAGCGTATTGATAAAACGCTCCTCGTCATCGACTACTAACAGCCTTATCTTTCCACTCATCACAACCTCCGATTACCATTATCGTTGCTTTTCTCGGCCCGTCCCGTAGATGGTTCTCGAGAAGATATCCTCTTTTCTTTTGCTATCGGTAAAAATATTACGAACGTCGATCCTTTTCCAATTTCGCTACTCACTTCGATTCGTCCTCCTGCGGCCTTGACGATGCCGTAGCTAATCGCGAGCCCGAGGCCGGTCCCCTTGCCGACTTTCTTGGTGGTAAAGAAAGGAAAAAAAATTTTTTCCATCTGCTCGGCGCTCACGCCGCAGCCGGTATCCTGTACGGCGATGAAGATATCTTCGGCTTGTTGCCCTGTTGTGACTGATATCCGTCTCGTTCCCGTCACCGTCTCCATCGCGTCGCTCGAGTTGTTGAGCAAATTGAGCAGAACCTGCTCCATTTGGTTCGAATTGACCAGGACTTTGGGTAGATTGGCCGCGAGCCTCTTTTCTACCGCGATTCCCGATACCTCAAACTCGCGTTGCTTGATCGAGATAACGCGGTTGATGATCGGATCGACCTCCGTAGGCTCTACCTCCACGTCGTGTTTTCGGGCGAATGCGAGCAACTTACTCGTGATGCTCCGGCCGCGCATCGTGGCGTCCACGATGTTTTTAAGGCTTTCTTCAAGTTCCTTTTTGCTCATCTCTTGTCCGAACTCGGGATCCAGCGAGTCTTTGATCAAGCCCGCCTCTTCATAGATGATCGCCAGCGGGTTGTTGATCTCATGCGCGATGCCGGTCGCCATCTCCCCTACCGAAGCCAGCTTCGCCGCGTTAAAAAGCTGAGAACGCATTTCCTCTTTGGCTCTATCCGCGCTTTCGAGACGCCATACGATTTTACGCGTGCGTCTTTGGACAAAGACAAATAGCAGCGCAAAAGCAAATGTTAAAACGCCAATGGATATCATTCGCGCTCGTTTAATCGGCGCATATGCTATTTCGGTCGGTATACGCACGACAACCGTCCAATCGGTCTCTGTAAGCCACGCGTAGGCTTTGAGATAGGTGATGGTGTTTTTTTCCTTTACCTCTTGGACCTTGGTATCCACCCCTTTTGCCGGAACCCAGGTCAGAACTTCACGTTGCTCGGGGTCCCCCGTCGTCGTCTGTAGCTCTCCCTTTCGATTTGCGATTAGCGCTTCTCCCTTTTTGAGCAATATCGCGCTTGTAACGAATTCCGAAAATCTCTTTGGATCCACACTGGCTCTGAGCGACCACATCTCGCCGTCGATAAGCTTTCTTGCGGCCACGATAAAATGGGGCTGGTGGCGAAAGCCCAAGTAAACGTCGCTGATGTAATACTCTTTCTTCTGCTTCATCAACTGCCGAAACCAACTCTCTTCACTGTAATCCTTTCCCAATAGCCGAGTAAATGGGCCGGCGTAGGCGATCAACTTCCCATCAGGGCTAAATAAGCCGAGATCTACGAAGGTCGCGCTCTCTTTTTGCATATCCTCAAGAACCCTCCCAAGCTGTTTCGAGGAGAACAACAGCGGCAAGCTCTCGAAGTGAAAGGCGCTTTTAACGTTGGCGACCCGCTCTTGAAGGAACAAACTGACCGTATTGCGCTTGTTCTCCGCAACCGATTTGAGATGGGTTTCGATCTCCTGTCGTAGCGTGATGGTGTACTGATAGTGAAATACCGCGGAGAGCAGCAATAGCGGCGTTATGTAAGCCACGAGTAGCTGCCAGCGTAATCTGCGTCGTATTTGGTTGAAGTACTCCGCCCCGTGAGCTCGATCGTCTAAATACGGTGAAGCGATATCGTCAGCGTTCAGCCGATTAATCATATCGTTACTCTCGCCAAAACCCGAGCGTACACGCCGCGACGGGTGCTAGCCAGCCGAAATCACTTTTCGTTGTCGACGGGTAATACTGCACGAGAGTATTGCCTTTTGGCCATAACGGCGGGCGATTCATCGAGTAATTTCGGCCGTACTCGCGTCCGTCGGACCCGCGGTACCGCCCGGATAAAGGTGACGCTCGCGAACTATCATCGGCTTTGTCATGCGGGTCACTGCTGATAACGCATTCTCGGTCGGGTTTGGGTAGAATACTAAGAGCCTATCGCAATAGGCCCTGTCGCCGGCGGCCGATCTCGCGTCGCTTTCGGGCGCCTCGGCGCCCGTCGTGCTCGGCTTACCGCGGCCCGCCGTGCGCCGATCCGCCTCGAAATCGGCTTCGGTCTCGACCGCCGACTCGGGCGGCCTACTGCGATAGGCTCTAATGCTATTAATAGACCGATCTCGACACAACCGGAATTATAGAACTCATGCCTTATAATTTTTGTCAATCGAGTCTAAAGACGTTTTTTATAAAGAAAAAAGTAGTACTTTTCGAAAAATTAGCAAGCAATCCCGATTTCTTCGACATATATAGCGCTAGAGCGATCGATCTGGTTTTCGACGAATTGATCGTATCGGTTTTGACAGAAGCTCCCTTAGACATTCATTCCGGCCCCGCTGCGCGAGCGGCCGGCAGGCTTACCGTGAAGGTGGTGCCTGCGTCGAGCTTGGTCTGGACAGTGATGGTTCCGCCCAGTTTTTGCACCAGCCCGTAACAGATAGCCAATCCCAGCCCCGTGCCCTGTCCGACCGGCTTGGTGGTGAAAAACGGTAAAAACACCCGCGCCAGGTTCTCCTCTGAGATTCCGCAGCCGTTGTCCGAAATCTCAATACAGGCGCGGCCTTGATTTTCGTACGAACGAATTTTCACCTTGCTCGCTGGCCGTCCGGCCAAAGCGTCCAGGGCGTTGTTCACGAGGTTCGCGAAGATCTGCTGAAGGTCAAGCGGTGAAGCGAAGACCTGCGGCACGGCTCCGAGTTCGGTTTCAAGCTTCGCGTTCTCTAAGCGCGCGCGCGCTCGGCCCATGGTGGACAGCTCCTCCAGTATGGTGTTGACGTTGCTGTTCTCAGGACTGGTCTCGACGCGCCGAGAGAACTTAAGCAGCCCCTGGGTGATCTGCTTACAGCGCTCGACCTGCTCGCCGATCTTTTGCGCGGCGTCGAGGATCTCCCGTCGGTCTTCCTCGGGAAGCGGATCTTGCGAAACGAGATCGCTGATCCAAACGCGCAAGGTCTCGATGCTCGCCAAGGGGTTATTGATCTCGTGCGCCACGCCCGCCGACAGCTCTCCCACCGCCGCGGTCTTGCCGGTCACCATCAGCTCGTTCGCCAACAGCTCTTTCTCCCGATCGGCTTGGCGGATCACTCGCACCTGACGCTGGGATACGAAAATCGCGAGCAGTAAGGCGGCGATCGCGCCGATCGCTAAGATCCCAAGTCCGATAGCGGAAGCGCGCCACAGCGGCGCGTAAACCTCTCCCAGCTCCTGCCGGTAGATCAACAACCAGTCGGGGTGCGAAAGCCACGTCGTAGTGCACAGATATCGCTTGTTGTTCCATCTGACTTCGCGCAGCGAAATCCCAGGATGTCTTTGTAAAAATGGGTAACCCGAGGGCTTGAGTATATCGTTCGCAAAACGGCTCTTGGTCTGGTACAAACCGGCTCGATTGATGATAAAGGTCTCGCCGGTTCGGCCCGAATGCAGATTGTCCACCAATCGGCTGAAGTAATCGGTATTGACCGTAACCCGTAATATCCAAAATAGATCACCCTCTACGCGTTTGACCGCGATAACGAAGTGCGGCGCGTGGCGATAGCCCAGGAACATATCGCTCAGATAGAGGCCCCGTTCGACCGTCTGCTTGAACCACTCGGTGGCGCGATAGTTTTTCGCTGCGAGGTTATAGGGGCCGACATAAAGCACGGCGTCTCCGTTCTGGTCGATGATGCCGATGTCGGTGATGATTCCGTTGTTTAGCTTAATAACCGGAAATAGACGCTGTAAATTCCCCTCCTTCAACTCCTTGAGCGAATATTGCCGGGCGAGCCCGGATACGGAGGCTTCGATGTTTTTCAGGAAAACGCGGATCGATTCGCGGTGGTGGCGCAGCGTATTGCTTTGATGCTCGACGACAATATCGCGATTGACCGTTGAAAAAATAAAAAAGTTGACGCCTCCGATCGCGAGCAGAGGAAAGAGCGAAACCGCGGCTATACGCCAGACCAGAGAACGAAACACGGCTTGATAGCGGTCGACTTCTTTTTCCGCCATCACACGCCTCCGGTGCCGCCCGAAACCTTGGCCCGCTTGGCTCGAGCCGCTGCGGCGATTACCTCGGCGAGCCAGCTCACCTCGACCGGCTTAAAGAGAAAATCAAAGGCGAATTGACGGATAGCCGTGATACTGTCTTCGACAGTTGCGTGTCCCGTCAGAACGACTACTTCGGTAGAGGGACAAATCTCGTGCATACGCTCCAGTACGGTCAGCCCATCCATTCCGGGCATTTTGAGATCGAGTACTGCCACATCGAAGGTATCGGCCTGCGCCAAAGCCAAGCCTTCGAATCCGTCGGCTGTAATCTTCACCGCCATCCCGCGCCGTTTCAGAACTTTGGCGAGCGTATCGCGAAAGACCTTCTCGTCGTCGATTACGAGAACTCCGATCGCCTCTTTTGATTCGGCCGGCTGCGACATATCGCGTCTGTCCATGGGGCAACCTCGGTTTCGCGTTTCTCATGCGCCGCCGCTTGGTACACGATCTAGAACCGGAGCGAATCGATATAAGTTGCCTCGGGGCAGGTTCGTCGTACGGGACTGAAGGTGTTGCATTCTAACGATTCGTGCCGGCGACTCGGTTTCCTTAAAATAGCCTGCTCTTCAAAGAGTTTTCCAGTGTTTTGGGTAAGTTTTCAAAAAGTTGTGGCGAGCAGATGACGATACCTTAGAACTCTCTGCGAAATAAACGATACGAGACCGGGCGCGTCGGCGGGATGCGATCGCGAGCGCGCCTGGAGGCAAAACCGCAGCAATAGCAGCGCTATTTCGAGGATTTTTCCGAGGACGAAAGTCGCTAGCGCGCCGGCCCACGCGCTCGCAACCGGATCGTTTATTTTGCGGAGAGTCCTTAATGCAGCTCAACGTGCCCCTGCCCGTTTTCGCAACCTGGATTTCTTTCTTTGCGTGGTGCAATCGTGCTGAAAATAATGCCTTTCTCGTTTTTGAATCACTTGGGCAGGGGCAAGGGCAGGGGCAAGGGCACGTTCTTATATCAATACCACCCAAGGGCGGTATCTTCTCAAAAAGTCGTGGCGAGCAGATTCGGGTCTGCTTTGTCGCAAAATTTTTAGAAATATGCGCGGTTCGAGTTTCGTTGACAATCGTCGACTCTGGTTCATAAATGGCTGTCCGCCGTCGCGCGCATAGACGGCGGTTTCGACCGCATAAAGACAAAAGGAGTGGTTTAGTCCAATGACGAACAACAAAGAACTGCGACGATGGGTCGAGCATATGGCCCGAATGTGCAAACCCGACAAGGTTGTTTGGATAGACGGAAGCGAGGAGCAAAAGCGCGAGCTAATCGCGGAGGCGTGTCGCACCGAAGAGCTGATCGAGCTCAATCAAGAGAAGCTGCGCGGTTGTATCTACCATCGAACGGCCGTTAACGACGTCGCCCGCACCGAGGGATTGACCTATATATGCACGAGCAATGAAGAGGACGCGGGAACCACAAACAACTGGATGGCGCCCGAGGAGGCCTATGACAGAGCCGCTCAAATCTTCTCAGGCTCGATGCGCGGCCGCATGATGTATGTGATTCCTTTTTCGATGGGGCCGATAGGTTCCGAGTTCAGCAAAATCGGCGTTCAAATCACCGACAGCATCTATGTCGTTCTCAATATGCTGGTCATGACCCGAGCTGGAAAAAAGGTGCTCGAGCAACTCGGCACCAGCGGCTCGTTTACCCGCTGTCTGCACGGTAAGGCGGACCTCGATATCAACCGGCGCCTGATCCTGCATTTCCCTCAGGATAACGCCATTTGGAGCGTGGGCTCGGGCTACGGGGGTAACGCGTTGCTCGGCAAAAAATGTCTGTCGTTGCGTATAGCGAGCTGTTTGGCTAGAGAGGAAGGCTGGATGGCCGAGCATATGCTGATTCTCGGCGTTGAGCACCCCGACGGTCAGATCGACTACATCGCGGGCGCTTTTCCGAGCGCGTGCGGTAAGACCAATCTCGCCATGCTGGTGCCTCCGGAAGCGCTGGCGAAGAAGGGATACAAAGTTTGGACCGTAGGCGACGATATCGCATGGTTGCGCGTCGGCCGTGACGGCCGTTTGTGGGCGCTGAATCCGGAGGCTGGTTTTTTTGGTGTGGCTCCCGGCACCAACTCTAAAACCAATCCGAACGCAATGGCGATGATTCGTGAAAATACGATATACACCAATACCGTGTTGTGCCCCGACCGAACCGTTTGGTGGGAGGACGGCGAAGGGCTACCGCCGGACGAGGGATGCCTGGACTGGACAGGCCGACCCTGGCGTCTGGGAAAAACCGACGAACACGGCCATGTCATCGCCGGCGCTCAACCCAACAGCCGCTTTACGGTACCGGTGGGCCAATGCCCTTCGATTGCACCGAATTGGCAAGATCCCCGCGGGGTTCCTCTGACTGCGATCGTCTTCGGCTCGCGCCGCGCGCGGTTAGCGCCCTTAGTTTATCAATGCTTTAACTGGCAACACGCGGTCTACGTCGGCGCAACGATGGGCTCGGAGCGCACCGCGGCGCAATACGGCAAACAAGGAGAGGTTCGTTTCGACCCGATGGCGATGCTTCCCTTCTGCGGCTACAATATGGCCGATTACTTCCGCCATTGGCTTGAGATGGGCACGCGGATCTTACACCGTCCCAAGGTTTTTCGAGTCAACTGGTTTCGACGTGAAGAGAACGGCGACTTCATTTGGCCCGGTTACGGCGAGAACTTGCGTATCCTGCTCTGGATGATCAACCGCTGCCGCGGTAACGGGGCCTCGATCAAGACTCCTATCGGCTACCTTCCAACTTATGACAGTATCGATTGGAGCGGACTGGAATTTTCGCGGCATGCATTCGGCGATTTACACGCGATATTCACCGAGGATTGGTTGGAGGAACAAGCGCTCAATAAACAATTCCTCGCTCAGTTCGGCGATCGTCTTCCTCAAGAGCTGCGCTTCGAACACGCCGCTCGCGAACGCCGGCTTAGAGGAGAGGACTAAAGCAGGTTGGCCAAACGAACCGCTGCGACCGCTCAAGCCTCTTTGGTCGCCTCAAGCTGCGAGCGGATCGTTTCTTTTATCTCATTATTATCGGGGGCGAGCTCAAGCGCCCTTTGCAACGCCCGACGCGCTTCGGCGCTGACGCCGATCTCGGCCAATAACCGGCCGGACTCTTGATAATAGCGGAAGTAGTTCGCCGTGTCGCTTCCGTGAGCGAGCAGGGCATAAAGGTCCGCGGCTCTGGCTTTGTTACCCGCTTTTTCGTGTAACTGCGCCAATTTCACAGCCGATTCCGGCGGTAAATCCAAGTGCTGTCGCGCCACCAGGATGCCGACTACCTGCTCGAGATATTCGACGGCCTTTCGCGAGTCGTCGAGATCCGCGTAGCTAAGGCCGATCTCCTGTATCAGACGCCAATCCGGATGGAGATCGCACGCGACCATCATGTTCAGACCCGCTTCCAAAACCGCGATGGCCTCCTCCAGATGACTCTGTTGGCGTAAGAAATTTCCCATTAAAAGATAGGGCCTGGGGTCTTTCGGCATCGCTTCAACAGCCTCTTGCAGGTGCGCTACGGCCGCATCGAAATCCCTCGCCTCGTTGGCTATCCGTGCCAACTCGGTGTGCGCCATCAGTCTCATATCGCCGCCCTCGTCGGGACCGATTCTGGATAGAAAGACACGCATCGCTTCAACCCCCTGCAGCAAATCCCCATCCATCAGTCGAGCCTTTCCGACCTCGAAGTAGAGGTAGTGCGGGTCCTTGGCCTGTTGTAGAAGCGTTTCGAGCCTTTCCCGCGCTTCCTTTATTCGATTGTCGTCCAGCGCGAGCAGCGCGGTCCTAAGCTCCGGCTCATAGTTTTCGTATTCCTCGGCTTGCTCATCCTCCCAACTTCCCGCGATGGTCACGTACCGGTCCTCGTCCGATTGCGCGGCGAACTCGATTTGATCATTTCGAATATCTTCCCGTTCCGCCTTCTCTTTAACTTCCAAAGCGCGCTGGATCAGATCGTCGCTAGCCGCGATATCAAGTGCATTTTCGACCTCTGAAAGAGCCAATATGCGCTCGTCGAGTTTGAGATAATCGAGCGCTTTGGCTATACGCGTTTCGGCGAGCGCGTCTCGACAGCGATCGATCTGTTCTATCACTTGTTTGACGGCTTCCGCGTCTACTGCCTTAGACCGTTCTTTAGCGCGCTCATACTCGATTTTTGCCGCGCCGAAATCGCCGGCGGCAAAGAGCGCGTCCGCGGACTGTTTGAGCTCTTCAAAAGAGCGTAGGCCGAACATCTTTTTAATTAGAGACATGACCTGTCACCTAGATTTTTTCGCGGCGGCTCACCCACTGCGCCGCGACCGAACGGATCTGAGCCGCTACGTTTCTGCTTCGCGCGAGCCTTTTAAGCTCATCGAGCCTGAGGTGGCTGAGAAATTTAAGCGAAATGCCCACTGGTGTTCTCGGATTAAATACCAAAGCGGCTTTAAGCTTTCCGCTTCGGAGCCATTCGCGTCTATTGCCGATGTATCGCAGTACATCGTCGCTGATATCCCTGCTCTTTGCGATATCGATTATTTCCTTAAGAGAGATTGCCGGTGAGCACACTACCGCCATTGCGACATTGCGATCGCGGTCGCGGACCAGCAGCGCTCGGGCAACCGAGCTACCGACAAGCGCTAAACGGATCTTTTCCCCGGTGGTCATATCCTTGATGCGCATGGCGAGCGGTTTATACATCTCTTTTACCTTTTCTTCGCCTTTTACTTCGTCCTGCTCGAACGCCTCGTCATCCCGATCGTCCTCAAGGCACTCTTGAAAAAGAGAGTCCCCGTAAAGCGGCTCTTGCGACGGTTCGGGAATCAGTTGACCGCGTACCGCCTCGACGTGAGCTTGAAAGGATGGAATTCCTGTTAATTCTAGGCCGTTGCGCGCCGCCAGCTCCACCATACGGTCGGCGGTTGACATACGGGTATTTCGGTTTTTGTAGAGCGCTTCGATAATTTGCGGCGCCTTCAACAGGCGTTGTTCGTTTACCGCGATTTGCTCGCATAGAAGCTCGGGGGCGGAACGTGAGATCCACTCGACGGTCGAGTCAGCGGTTTTAGGATTGGCGACGATAAGTTCCAACGCCTTCTGATTTTCCTTTCTCTTATCGGCCAACAGATCCAATACCGACGGGTGTAGCGGTGCCTGGCACGCGGGCAAAAGAACCGGTTCGGGAAGCTTCGTTAGCGAATCGGTCGCGGTTTTAGCGACCATTTCATCCGCGTCGGCGGAGAGTTGGGCCAACATCGTGATCTGATGGTTCCCCTTTATCGGGACCAAACCTCTGGCCGCCATCATGCGCGCCGGGGCCGGAGCGGAGGGGTCGACGAATCGACGGATTTCCTCGGGGAGCTCATCGGGGGCGAGCGGAAGCGGTGGGGGACGATCCATTGAACAATGCTCGACGAATTACAGACCCCGTTCGCGAATCCACCCGTGGGTAAACGTCGCCGCTTGGTCATAAGAGGCGCGAGTCTGTTTCTCGATCAGATCTTCGAGCAACTTGCCAATACCAAATATTTTGACTTCGGTATTGATGTTGCAGATCCGTTCGATTTTCCTTTCACCGCGCGTTTCAACCCAGAGCGTACCTTCGGTTTTGATCTTGTTGCTCGCGATATGAGGGATAACGACAAAACGCCATATTCCGGCGGCGGGGTCGAAGCTCCCATCCTCGACGTAGTTCGCGGAATCGCCGAGCGCCTTCTTTATCGCTGTGGGTATTTCGACTCGCGGGGCGATTTCAAGCCGCCGCCGGATTACCCCGTTTTCCTCTCGCACGAAGCTTAAGACCCGATATAGCGAGAATTGCAGGTGGTCCTGGCATAGGGCGCGATTGTAGTCGTCGTCAAAAAACAGCTTATTCCAAAAGGTATCTGGATCGCTTTCGAATGTGTGCCTAATAGTAAATTGCATCGATCCCTCCGCGGCTGCTCGTCGTATCGACTGGCTGGGTTATAAACCGCCGCCAAGCTCCGAGCCTTAGCGTCTCGAACCGGGCCGCTATTCGCAATGCATGATGACTACGGTTACGTTGTCTTCGCCTCCGGCGTCGTTGGCTTCTTTTATCAAAACTTTGCCGCAATCAGCCAGCGAGGATTCTCCATCGCTAAGAACCTCGAGAATTTTCTGGTCAGCGACTTGTCCGCTCAGCCCGTCGGTGCAAAGTAAGAACCGGTCTCCATGAACGACCTGCTCTTGACGCAGGTCTACGACAACCGAGTCCTGCATACCGAGCGCGCGGGTAATCACGTTTCTGGGTACCACTTCCATGGCTTCGGCCGGCATATCGGGCATCATGTTCAAATAGTCGTTCACCAGCGAGTGGTCGCGGGTTATCTGTAAGATCTCTCCATTGCGAATTCGGTAGGCCCGGCTGTCTCCGACGTGGGCGATGTAGGCGATTTCCTTTTGAAGGTTAAAAGCGATAGCCACGATCGTCGTTCCCATCCCCTCCAACGCGTGATCGGTGTTGGCCAAGTCAAAAATCTGTTTATTCGCCATCTTAATAGACGAGCAAAGCCGATTCTCCGCCAGGGAAAGATGCGGGTCGACCGGGAACGGCCAAGTCGCATCCTCCTCCTGCGTCGCCGCGAAAAAGGACGAGACCGTTTCGAGCGCCATTTTACTGGCGACATCGCCAGCTTGATGACCTCCCATGCCGTCAGCCACTAAATAGAGGGTATATTCGTCGAGGAGAAGAAAGGAATCCTCGTTGTGTTCTCGTTGTAACCCAACGTCGCTAAGCCCTATAGAAGTTATGCGCATCTTATCAACCACGTACTCTATTTAAGCCGCTTTAGTACGACACTTTTCGTTTTTGCTCTATCGAACGATAACGTACAAAATAAGGACTTTTTTACTATAACTAGCGTGTTTTCTTGAAAATCGTACACTCGCCTTCACGAAAGAGCAGTTTACTTTCAGCATAGTGTCTGTTTCAGGGGATAATGAATAAGTAAATCGATCCGAATTTCGCTCTTCATATATCGATCGAGGGGACGTCTCCATATCTTCGGTCAAATATAACCTTGCAAGCTAACTAAGAGCCAGAGCGCAATTCAGCTAAATTTACCAAATCGAAAAATACTATCTTTTTGTTTAGTTCTAAAATTAGGTCTAAAAACCAATTCATATCAAGCAGAGCCGAATACCAACCGCTTCTGATTGAAACCTTCTAATTTGCTGTTTTATCGCGGTTTTTGCTGTTGCTTTCTTCGATTTCCGCTCGGCTTTCTCTCAAATAACGCGAAAAACCGGACAATAACAGTTTTTATTGGCGTGCGCTTTCGCGATTGACTATTCTCGGAAACAAATGACAGGAAAGTTTTTCGTCCCCTTTGCCGCGATTCTATTCATTTTGGGTTGTTCGAAAGAGATCGGTGATCCGTGTGAGACCTCGGTCGATTGCGACATTCAAAACAAGCGAATCTGCGATCTAAACCAACCCGGGGGTTACTGTACCATAAGGGGATGCGAGAAAGGGACGTGTCCGGAAGAAGCGGTGTGCGTCATGTTTCGTCCGGAACCGGAACGATTATCGTCGAGTTGGTGTATGTATAGTTGCGACGACGACGACGATTGCCGAGACAAATACTCCTGCCTTACGGCTGATCAACTCGGCGAGATACAAAACGTCTATTCGCTGGAGGAAGATGCGGGGACCGATGCCGAGGTTTTATCTCTCGCAGCCCCTTTGGCGCGAAATCTAGATAAAAAATCCGCCAAGTTCTGTACGGTCAAACCCGTCAATCTGGAAAACTAATTTCATGCTCGAAGCGCGCTACCTCGCGATCAGGTTGCTGAGAGCGGCGGCGACGGTATTCGGTGTCGTGACGTTGGTTTTTTTGTTGGTGCATCTGATACCTGGAGATCCGGTCGACGCTATTCTGGGTGATCAGGCTTCGCCTGAAGACCGCGCGCAGTTGCGTCATACGCTCAAGCTGGACCTGCCCGTAGCCCGGCAATATTGGTTTTTCCTGGGGGATGTTGCGAAAGGCACTATGGGGTATTCGTTTCGCCGAAGCACAGAGACGGTTTCCAGCTTGATCGTTAAAGTATTGCCGCATACCGTGCTGCTGGCGATCGCCTCGGTGGCGCTCGCCTGGGTGCTAGCGATACCGCTCGGAGCGATAGCTGCTTTACGTAGAGGAACACGATGGGACCGCGCTACCTCGACTCTCGCAATGCTCGGAATCGCTATACCCAATATATGGCTCGGCCCGCTGTTGGTTTTGTTATTTGGTGTACAACTCAGATGGCTTCCTTTACCGGGAGATAATTCCACGCGGCCAAGCGCACTCATCCTTCCGGCTTTCACGGTAGGTACGGCCTTAGCCGCGATACTCGCCCGTCAAACCCGCGCTTCTCTCATCGAGGTGCTTAACGAGCAATATATTCTGGCCGCGCATGCTCGCGGTCTTTCTGCGGCGCGAGTGCTTTTCAAGCACGCGTTGCGCAACGCCCTTTTACCGGTCATGACTGTGGGCACGGCGCAGTTTGGAGCGGTGCTCTCCGGCGCTGTAATTACCGAAAAGATTTTCGAAAGGCCCGGTATAGGTACGCTCTTTCTCGAGGCCTTTTTCGCGCGCGATATCCCCGTGGTTCAGGGGTGCGTATTGACCGTGGCGGTATTTTACGTGCTGGTTAATCTCGGCGTGGATCTTCTATACGGAGCGGTCGATCCGCGGGTTAGGTTGATATGAGGCGGTTATCGATTGGGGTTGCCATCGCGCTCGCGTTTTTGATCTGCGCTCTAGTCGGTCCTTGGGTTGCTCCCTTTTCGCCTGTTGAAATCAATCTGGAGAGGCAATATCAAACGCCTTCGCTCACGCATCTTTTAGGCACCGCGGACAACGGCGTCGACATCTTGAGCGTGCTTTTACACGGCGCGCGGCTGGCCGGAGTGGTTGCGCTTTTATCCGTGGGCATTTCGCTTTTAGTCGGCACGAGTTTGGGAGCATACGCGGGATATCGAGGCGGCCGCGCCGATCACGTGGTTACGGCTATGGCCGACCTTGTTCAGTCGTTTCCCGCCATCGTTCTCAACGTCGCGATCTTAGCCATGATCGCTCGGTCCGGATTGATCCATCTCGTACTAGCGCTGGCCGCGAATGGATGGGTGTTATACGCGCGTATCGCTCGAGCGCAGGCGTTAGCGTTGCGCGAGCGCGAATTCGTTTTGGCGGCGCGCGTGCTCGGCGCTTCCCCTGTGCAGATCCTGTTCAGGCATATACTCTCGAATTTAGCCGGACCGTTGTTGGTCCAAGCCTCGGCCGGTTTAGGAGCTGCGATTTTAGCGGAATCAACCCTTTCTTTTTTGGGTTTGGGTCCGGGAGTATCCGCTTCGTGGGGAGCTCTTTTGGATCAGGGAAGCGCGGTGCTTCTCAGGTTCCCGCACGTGGCGTTGATCGCCGGAGGGGTAATCGCGATCACGGTCCTCGGCTTTAATCTCACGGGAGATTGGCTGCACGATCGACTCGATCCCCACTCGCGCTAGGTCGTTGCCCCGGGAGCTTGAATCAGCCGTGCTCCGACCCGCAGCTTTTTCGTGCGTCCAAGAAGCTACCGTACTAAGAACAACCTATGACAAGTCGTTATTACGCGCCTTTTGCAGAACAGGGCTCGAGCCCGATCGATCGAACTGTAATTGGAAGGCTGTTGTCTACAGCGTTGTCCTACGGCGGCGATTACGCTGATCTTTTTTTTGAATACGGCGTGTCCGGTAGTTACTTATTGGACGAGGGGATTTTAAAAGCGGCCGGAAGGTCGGTGAGCATGGGCCTGGGTGTGCGGGTAATGAAAGGCGACGCCACGGGTTATGCGTACGTTCAAGAGTTTACCGAAGAAGCGATGCAAAGAGCCGCATCAACAGCGGCCCGGATTGCGTCCGACGGTTCAGTCGTCCGCATCGCCTCGCTTTCAGAGCGACGAATCGCCCGTCGTTACTCGTGCGAAAACCTTTCATTAGACGTGATCGGTGAAGAAAAGCGCGATCTCCTGGCGCGAGCGGATAAGTCAGCGCGAATGGAGGACGCGCGCATCATTCAGGTGGAAGCGTCGTTCAGGGAGACGCTGCGCGAGCTGCTCGTGGCCACGAGCACCGGGAAGATCGCTCGCGATCGACAGCCCTTAATCCATTTCGGAGTCAACGTGATCGCGGAACAACGGGGTAAACGCCAGTCGGGTTCGTCCGGCGGCGGAGGACGGTTGGGTCTCGAGTATTTTGACCACTGTCCGGTGGAACAACACGCGCAGGAAGCCGTTCGTCATGCGATCGTGATGCTCGATGCGCGCGAATCGCCTGCCGGCGAGATGGCGGTTGTGCTTTCGCCTGGCGACAGCGGAATTCTATTGCACGAGGCGGTCGGCCACGGGCTTGAAGCGGATTTTATACGCAAAGGAACCAGCAATTACACCGGAAGAGTCGGGCAGAGAGTCGCGAGCGATCTATGCACCGTCGTCGACGACGCGACGATCCACGCTGCTCGAGGCAGCATCAACGTCGACGACGAAGGCAACCAACCCGCGAAGACCGTGCTGATCGATAAGGGTGTTCTTCGCGGTTTCATGCACGACCGACATTCGGCCGAGCACTTTAAGACCGAGGTTTCGGGCAATGGTCGTCGAGAGAGCTTTCAGTCTCACCCGCTACCGCGTATGACGAACACCTTGTTGCTAAGCGGCCCGCACGACCCGGAGGAGATCTTGGGAAGCGTAAAACAAGGCGTATACGCGCGCAAGTTCGGCGGCGGTCAGGTCGATATCTCGAACGGGGATTTTGTTTTTTCCCTTACCGAAGGGTATCTCATCGAAAACGGACGGCTGACCGCGCCGCTTAAAGGCGTCAATCTAATAGGCAATGGGCCGGACGTGATGACAAAAGTGACGATGTTAGGAAACGACATGCGGATATCGGACGGAATCTGGACCTGCGGAAAGGATGGTCAGGGGGTTCCGGTAGGTGTTGGCTGTCCCACGGTAAAGATCTCCGCGATGACCGTCGGCGGAACTCAAATGGGGAACGGATGAGCGTTGATAAGCAAACTCAAGCGCTTGTCAGGCTGGCGTCCGAGGTAGTCGAGCGCGCGTTAAAAAAAGGTGTGGATATCGCTGAGGTGTTGGTCAGCGAAGGATCTCACCTAGCGACCAAAGTCCGACTTGGGGAGCCGGAGCTGGTGGAAGAGGCATCCTCTCGCTCAATGGGAATGCGGGTGATGAGCGGGCAACAAGTCGCCGTTACTTCAACCAGCGACATGAGCGCGGAAGGTATAACGCGTTTTATCGAGGACGCTTTGGAGTTGGTGCAGTTGGCTCAACCCGATCCGTTCGCGGGCCCTCCTGACGCGTCGCTGCTCGCCAAACCGGAGGACCATCCGGAGCTACGGCTATTTGATCCGGCTATTGATAACCTGGACGCGCGGCAAGCGCTCGAGCTGGGCAAGCAAGCCGAGTCCGCCGCGTTATCGAGTGACAAGCGTCTGACCAACAGCGAAGGAGCGACCGTGGCTCGCGTCTCCAGCGCTTCGGCATTGGTGACGAGCGGCGGATTCCGCGGCGCCGTATGCGGCACGTACGCGTCGATCACCGTAAGCCCGGTAGCTGACGATGCTGACGGTAAGAAGCGCAGCGGCTACTACTGGAGCGCGACACGCCATTTATCGGATCTTAAAAGCGCGCAGTTTGTCGGAGAGCAAGCTGCGCGTCGAACGCTCGCCAAGTTAGGAGCGAGGAAGATCGATACCCAAGAGGTGGCTGTGATTTTTGAGCCGGATGCGGCGAGATCCGTCGTGCGACTGTTCGCTTCTTGCATTCTCGGAGGGTCGATCTGGCGTAAATCAAGCTATCTCGTCGGTCGCGAAGGCACGCGAGTAGCGAGCGATCTCGTGACCATTGTTGACGACCCGCTTATAGCGAAAGGCCCAGGTTCGAGGCCTTTTGACGGCGACGGGCTCGCGTCGAGACGCAACACCGTGGTAGACGACGGTATTCTTAAAACCTATTTACTCGATACCTATAGCGCGCGAAAGCTCGACAAGAATAGCACCGCAAGCGGCTCGCGTACAGCGAGTGGCTCAGTCGGAGCCTCAACGAGTAATTTTATTTTGCGGCCGGGAGAGATGACGCCCGAGGATCTTATTTCGACTACCGAGCGAGCCCTTTACGTAACCGATATGATGGGATTCGGTTTTAACTCGGTCACGGGAGATTTCAGTCGAGGCGCATCCGGTTTTTGGGTTCAGGGGGGGGAGATCTGCTTTCCCGTATCCGAGGTAACGATTTCGCTTAATCTCGACAAATTGTTACAGCGTATCGATATGGTCGCCAACGATCTCGATTTACGTACCGCCATAGCGAGTCCGACGTTTAGAGTTAACAATATGATCGTCGCTGGACGCTAGGTGAACCGTGACGTTGCAAAAACTTCGAGAGGAAACGCGAGAAAAGCGATGAAATAAGGGCGCGCCAAGCTTTTTTTTGACCGTAGCTTAGTAAATCCTACAAGATGTCCAAAAGAAGTGAGCGCGCCCTCAGTTCGCTCTGTTTTTCACGAGCGAAGCGATTACGCCGACGGATCTTATACAACGTTAAGGTGAATTGCCGTCGGTAACTAGACCGTCGGTCATCGACTAAACGCCAGGGTTCTCTTCGTCCTGATCCGCGCTTACGTTTTTAGCGGAGCGTAAGTAGTCGACTAGCGGCTGCAAATAGGAGGTGACGTTCGGACACTCGATCGACGTACCCTGGAGCAACTCTCGGGTATTTGTTCTATTGTAGGCAACGTCGCTGGATAGTTGATCGAGGTAGGTCCGTGGAATATCCGACAACTGCTTGATCCCGGGAGCTTGTAATAAAACGTTCGCCAAGCCCGATGGTAACTCGCCGATCGTCAGCGGGCGGCGCGCCAGCTTTGCTGTTGCAAGACAGATGTCTCGAATACGGGGAGGATTCGGATCGACGAGATGAAAGCAACGCCCGACCGATCTCGGGTCATTCGCGATCGCCACCGCTGCATCAACCACGTATCCAACCGGAACTTGATTGAGTAAAAATTCTCCTTTTTGAGGTAATGGTATCGTCATTTCAAACGGCGCGTTGAGTATAAACTTCAACAAAAGATAGGGGCCGTTAAGACGGTCAATATGCCAACTTTCCGCGTCACCGACAACGATCGCGGGACGTAGGATTACTGTCGGAACGCGGCTCATCGCATGGCGAACGATTTTTTCGGCTCGAAAGCGGGTTTCCTCGACGAGATTACGAAAGGACGGCGTGCGAATCAGCTCGTCTTCCATTACCAATCCCCGACGCGCACCCGCTACGAAGGCTGTCGACCAATAGACGAATTGCTGTAAACCCGTCGATAGCGCGGCTAACTCCAGAACCTCGCCGGTACCGTTAACGTTGATACGTTCGGTTAGATGACGGGAAACACCGGGATGATCGATGGCCGCGCAGTGGTGGATGATATCGACCTCTTTCGCAAGCGCTAAAAACCTCGCTCCAGACAATCCGAAGTCCATCGCTGCGACGCTGCCTCTCAACAGCTCAACTCGTTGCTTGTCCGGCTCACTTAATGCCGCCAGTAGCTCTTGCGCGCGGCGAAGCGAGCTTTCCGGTGTGAGGCATAGGACGCGTATGTCGCGTTGCGCAACTAATAGCTTGTTCAACAACCGTCGCGCTATTAATCCGGAGGGAAAGCCGGTTAGCAACGCCACTTTCGAATTTCGCATCATGATCGCTCGGATCGCCTTTACTGAACGAACTACGTGCCGATAGGCCAAACAGAAACGGACGAACCTCTTTTATCGCATCTCATTAGAATTGTTTACGGCTATCGATCAAAATGGTGACCGGACCGTCGATTTGCGCGTGAACGCTCATCTTTGCGCGAAAACGCCCGGTTTCTACTTCTAATCCCGCTGACCGTAGTTGCCGACAAAGCTGCTCATAGAGTTTCTCGGCCGTGTCGGGCGGAGCAGCATCGTCAAAAGAGGGTCGCCTTCCCCGACGGACGTCTCCATATAAAGTGAACTGCGATACGACTAGAACGCTTGCCGAATTATCGGAAACGGAAAGCGCCATCTTACCGTCTCGTTCCTGGAAGATTCGCAGCGAAGCGATTTTATTTGCCATCCAATCGACGTCGCTCCCTGAATCCTCTTTATGTACTCCAAGATAGACCAATAGCCCCTTACCGATTCGGCCGACTATCTCGTCACCGACCAAAACCGAGGCCTTTGAAACGCGCTGTACCACGGCTCGCATAATCGATCCGGATGATAACAGAGCAAATCGCGGCAGCCAAAACGACAGAGACCGAGATATCCAACTAATTTGCGATAAGAAATCGACGTAAATTCGCTCTTTTTTAGTTATCGTTACTCAACAGATGCGAAAAATACTTGACGACTTTTATTTGATAGGTAGAGTCCGCCCCGCTCGCGAATGAACGAAGTAAGACGCCCGGCCTAAAGGGCCGATTGTCTTTCGAGAAAAAAAGAAAAGTTGTTGTGTTGCAAACAATTATTTCTGTTTGACTCGCGAAAGTCGTTCAGTTAGGTTATTAGTTCGCGTTCCTACAGAGCGCGCATCGGTCTTTGACAACTGAATCGGAAATGAACACATGAATGAACGGGTCCCAAGGTTTGGGCTTTGCCCAAATCGAAAAAGTAAGACCTAGCAACATGCCAACGACGGCAAATGCCGTCGGGGGTCAACTGCTCAAGTTTTTCAACTGGAGAGTTTGATCCTGGCTCAGAGCGAACGTTAGCGGCGCGCTTAACACATGCAAGTCGAACGAGAAAGCGTCCTTCGGGGCGCCGGTAAAGTGGCGTCCGGGTGCGTAACACGTAGGTAATCTACCCTCAGGAGGGGGATAACGCTTCGAAAGGGGTGCTAATACCGCATAAGACCACGCCGAGCCCGCTTGGCGAGGTAAAAGCTGGCCTCTGCATGCAAGCTAGCACCTGAGGATGAGCCTGCGGCCCATCAGCTAGTTGGTAGGGTAATGGCCTACCAAGGTTATGACGGGTAGCTGGTCTGAGAGGATGATCAGCCACACTGGTACTGAAACACGGGCCAGACTCCTACGGGAGGCAGCAGTGGGGAATATTGGACAATGGGCG
>JAFGIB010000075.1 GCA_016929805.1 Deltaproteobacteria bacterium
AGTACCATCCTCGCCGGCCCTGCGGGCGCGCTCGGTTTTACGGGCGAATTGGCCGCCGACTTGTTTGACCCCTGAACGCTTACGTTTTTTATATCACTACTACCCAAGGGCGAGGCTAAATGGCCGCATTCTCAGGTTGTTTTGCCACTACTTTTTGAGAACGTACTTCCATTTCCGTCGGCGCTAGCGTTACTTAATGTAAGAGCTTGGCATCGACGAAGCGCTTAAAGTGGATAAAAATGGCACCCTACAAGTGAAAAAGGACGATTGCAATACCGCACGCTTATTAGCGCCGAGCAATTACCGCAGGCGCGAGCGACTACGACCCAGAGAACTGACTGTTTTGTTGATTTGTTTCGCAGCGGCCTGCCAACCGGGCACCGTGTGCCGGGGCGGGGGTGCGGGCGATTCGACCATCGACTCCGGAGAAGAACCCCTGGACGTTTCAACTTGGAACGGCGTATGGGGAGGCGCTAGAAACCCTGTCGATAGCCTTTTAGCTCCCGAAATAGCCGACCAGAGCATACGGGTAGTCGTCAATCCAACCTTGGGCGGAGAAAGGATTAGAATTCGATTGTCTAATACTTTCGGCAGGTATCCGTTGACCATCGATTCGGTACATGTCGCGGTGAGCAAGGTGACTGAAGCGCAAGACGGAGACCTCGCCAATTTTACCGCCGAGCTTCAACCCGGGACCAATACCGCGCTGACTTTCGCAGGAGGTTCGAAGGTTGAAATCCCGCCGTTCAGCGACTCGGTATCCGACAGCGTTTACTTTCCTTTCTCGTTTGGAGATAACCTCGCGATTTCCTTTACCGTAAGAGGGTCCGCCGATTTGCCGACATATACCCGTTGTTGCTTGGGTGCTTTCAGCACGCCGCCGAGCGGAGGCGACCATAGCGTAGACGAAATGGGCGTCGCCTTTAGCGTCGATATCACGTCGCGCCTCGGCGGCGGCCGGGGTTGTCCCTTACTCAACGCCGTGGACGTCTTGGATCCAGACGGCTTGGGTACCGTGGTAGCGATTGGCAATTCGATTACCGAAGGGACCGGTTCATCCGAAGACGGACCATTTGACCGCTGGCCCTGGCTCTTGGCCCGGAGGATAAACGCCGCCGGCTTGCCCCTTGGTGTGCTCAACGCGGGTATCTCGGGCAACACGGTTTCGCTGCCGCCTGAAACCGAAGACAAGGGCAACTTAGCTTTTCTCCTGGAAACAGGTCCGGAGCGTTTTGATCGAGACGTGCTTCAACAAACCAATGTGCGGACCGCGATCATAGCTCTTGGCGGTAATGATCTCCGTTTCGTGGAGCCGAATACCGACGCGATTATCGCCGGAATACAGAACATGGTGGACCGTGGCCATCTCGGCGGAATCAGGGTTTTACTCGCGACTATTCCGCCGAGCACGATGGGTTCCGAACAAGAGAGCCATAACGACGATCGGCGAAAGATCAACGATTGGATTCGCAATAACCAGGATATCGAGGGATGGTTACCCTTTGACGAAACGCTTCGCGATCCCGAGAATCTCGACGCGCTGCAAAAGCAATACGACCTCGATGCAGACAACATCCATCCGGAGGACGCGGGCCGGCGAGCCCTGGCTGCTGCGATCCCCTTGGAGCTGTTGTAGTTAGCGTTTTGAGAATGGTATCGCGACGACGTAACCCGACGCCCGCTCGCGCTGCCGCTTCGCCGATATGCCGTAGCTTGAATGTTGAAGGCCCCGAGAAAATTCGACATTCTTCTTTTGAACAATTAGAACGTGTTGATAATCAAAGCGGCGACGAGTAGTCAGGAGAGAGGTTATGCCGAAAAGAACATATTGGGTTATTGCGGCCGGTTTAGTCGTTTTACTTTCGACGACAACGCGTGAAGCAAGAGCGCAGAGTATTGGCGCGGAGCTCGGCTTTTTTACCGACAGCTACGAGGGAGAGGGCTCTTGGATAACGCTTTCTCCGCTATTCGACCTGGAAATACCCATCTCGGATGAGTGGGCGTTAGCCGTCGAGTGGGGTTTCTTTTTCTCCGATCTAAACGACGACGACGCCAGCGGCGAGGAGGATGACAGCACCTTTCGCACTGGCAACCCCTTTTTAGGCGCTGTCTATTCGATAATGGATAACGGCATCGACCTAAAGGTCGGCTGCGGGCTCGGCTTACCCCTTGCGTCGCACTCAGCCGGCGGCGAAATGTTCCCGTTCGTGGCCTCCATGCAGGCGATCGGCATACGCGGAATGTGGAATTTATGGCTTTGGCGAAGTCGCACCCTTGGGATCGTCTTTCCGCTACAGCTTATCTTAGACGAGTTGCCCCTGTTCAATATTAGAGGCGAGGCAGCGGCTGCGGGTTTGATCTCAGTGAGCGACGATGAAAGCGAGGACTCGGATATCCTCTTTCAGCTAGCGGGAGAGGCGGGTCTACGCTTGGGAATCGCCGAGCTCGGCGCGAGATTACAACTTGTATGGCTACCAACTTGGGACGGAGATAATGCACAAACCGCCGTCGAGCCGTACGTGCTGTTCGATTTACGACCCGGATTCGTACGTTTCGGATTGATGATGAATCTAGATAAACCTTTAGGGTTCGCCTTTGACTCGGACGGATATTGGGGCGTGCGGCTCGGCGTCGGCTTTGAGTTCTAACCGCGGCCAGGGCGAGCCGAGTCGGCTACTCGCCGGCGGTCGTGAACTTAAAGCGTCCCACCTCGGCTCGGTTGACCTCGATCGCGAGCTCCATTTTTCGATTGGGTTGATAGCGCGGCCTCTTAAGATTTATCTTCTGAAGATAGGTTTTCTGCGCGCGTTCGCTCAGCAGGGTATTTTGTCTATCGACTAAAACGCGCACGCCTTTTTGGATGTCGTAAAAGACAAGATCGAACTCGAGGGCTCCCAGCGGGCTGTTGAACGCGATAAGCACGTTTGCTTGCCAACTTCGGTCCTTGACCTTACTCTCTTTGCTCTCGTCGATTCGTTGAGTCTGATGTTTTTTTACAAAATCTATAAGTTCTTTTTCCGATAGTTTTCTCGGAATTTTTTCCTGTGTCATATAGATCTTCGCTTTGAGCAGTCCGGCTTCGGCTGATCGACTGAAGAGAGCGAAAAACGCGGTCAGAACCACGATAACAGCCATTGCCTCCACGACTTTTTTCTTTGGTTGAGCTTTTACTTCCATGATTCCCTCGATTCTTTCCAGCTATCTATGGCGCGGATCTACCGCGCCGTTCACGCCGATTAAAAAGACGATTTTGGCCCACGCCTAATCACCGCTCCGTCCGAACAGGCCGTAAATTCAATCCTTTCACCTCGTTTTGCCCTGCAGCTTGCTCGAATTCGCACGCGATTTCGATCGCGTCGCAGTCAAGCCGATGCGAAGTCGAAATTCGTGCGCGGCAGCTTCGACCGTGGTCGGCCGGCGCGGGGGCTGACCGCTTACCGGGCGAGTCTAAACGAAAACAAACTCCCAGCATAGGGCTGTAGCCAGGCTTTGTGGGCTATTCGCGTATTGCCGTAATAAGTTGAGCCGATCCGAAAAAGAAGTGGCATCGCCTAATTCGCTGGAAACCATACTGTTGTAGTAGTGTGAATAGCGCGTCATCCGACGGAAGATAAGCAAGAGAGAGCGGCAGGTACGAATAGGCGTCTTTGTCTGAAAGAATCGCGCCGAGTCGCGGTACGACGTTCGAAAGATAGAGCATGTGAATCGTGCGGAACGGCTCTTGCTTCGGCTTGGACACCTCCAATAACGCGATTCGCCCCGTGGGGATAAGCACGCGTCGGATTTCGCTCAATACGGCCTTCAAATCAACGAAGTTGCGCAAGGTAAATCCGCTGACCACCACGCTTACGCTCGAATCAGCAAGCGGGAGGTTCGCCGCGTTCGCGCGAATAAAGGACGAATTGATCGAGCGAGCTTGCGCGTAGCGTAACATCACCGTCGAAAAATCGATGCCGATTACCGTTGCGCCGATAGACTCGGAAAGCAGGGATAGATCACCGGTTCCGCAACCCAAGTCGAGCACGATATCGCTTGGCTTCAGCGAGACGGATCGCAGGGTCTTTTTTCGCCAGCGACGGTCCATACCAAGGCTTATTAGACGATTCATGAAGTCGTACTTGGGCGCAATCCGGTCGAACATCATTCTGACGATTCGAGCCTTTTCTTCGCCCTGAGCTAGCCTCTTCTGCATCTTGGCGGTCCGATCTTTCGTAACTGTTCAGCGGGGTACTGCTGTTTGGCTACGACGGCGGCCGATTCATCCCGTAAAACCGGCACCGACCCTGGGGCGATTCTATTCGAATCACCCCAGCGTCCTCGGGCCGGCGTCCTCGGGTCCTTCGGACCCTGTGTACTGCCGCTGGAAACGTACAGCTTCGCGGGCTCGCGTCCGCTCCGCTTTGTACGTTTCCACCGACAACCGTCAGGTACAGCAAATACCATCCTCGCCGGCCCTTCGGGCGCGCTCGGTTTTACAGGCGAATTGGCCGCCGACTTGTTTGACCCCTGAACGCTTAC
>JAFGIB010000076.1 GCA_016929805.1 Deltaproteobacteria bacterium
AGTACCATCCTCGCCGGCCCTGCGGGCGCGCTCGGTTTTACGGGCGAATTGGCCGCCGACTTGTTTGACCCCTGAACGCTTACGTTTCTACGGGCCTTGGAACTTATTAAATACGCTCTAGGTCCGCGAACGATTGCGTTGTTGACACAAAGAACCGTCGGAAGTAAAGAGCGATTTGTGTTCAGGCAAATGCGAGGATCAAGGCGCCTTGCGCACCGCTTCTCTCAAGCTCGCGAGCGGGGCGGCCGTCAGCGAGACCTATAGCGAGCGGGGTAGGAAACCAGGCAGTGAAGACGCACTTCATTCACGAGGACTTTTTGCTCGAGTCCAAGTTAGCGCGCGAGCTTTATCACGGTGTCGCCGCCACGCTTCCGATCATCGACTACCATTGCCATTTGCCGCCGGATCAAATCGCGCGCAACCACCGGTTCGAGACGATTACGGAAATTTGGCTGAAGGGCGACCACTACAAGTGGCGCGCCATGCGCACGAACGGCGTTTCCGAGGTCTATTGCACCGGTCATGCCAGCGACTGGGAAAAATTCGAGGCGTGGGCAAAAACGGTCCCGCACACGCTGCGCAACCCGCTCTATCATTGGACGCATATGGAGCTGGCCGATCCCTTCGGCATCACCGACCGGCTGCTGAATGAGAAGAGCGCGCGCGCCATTTATGAAGAGCTTAATGCTCGCCTGCGCGAGGACGCGTTTCGCACGCAAGGGATACTAAGCCACTTTCGCGTGGCCGTCGTATGCACTACCGACGACCCGGTCGATTCCCTCGAGCACCACGCGGCATACGCCAGCTCGCCGGCGGCTTCGCAGCCTTCGAGCTTACGTCTCTGCCCGGCGTGGAGGCCGGACCGCGCGCTGGCGGTCGATGATCTAACCGGCTTTAATGCGTGGGTCGACAAGCTGCAGAGCGCGGCGGACATAAACGTCTGCGACTACGACTCATTTTGGGTGGCGCTTGAAAAACGGCACCTCTTTTTCCACGAGCAGGGATGTCGATTGTCCGACCACGGCCTAGAGACCGTATACGCTGAAAGCTATACCGACGCGGAGGCCGCCGCGATTTTCGCCAAGGCGCGCAACGGCAAGGCGCTTTCCGGCGAGCAGTGCCTGAAGTTTAGGTCGGCGCTGCTTCACCGGCTCGCGATCATGAACCACGCGCGCGGCTGGGTTCAGCAATTTCATCTCGGCGCGCTCCGCAACAACAATACGCGCATGCTCCGCTCGCTCGGTCCTGACATGGGTTTCGATTCGATCGGCGATTTCGAGATCGCGCGGCCTCTCGCTCGCTTTCTCGATCGACTCGACAGCACCGACCAGCTCGCTCGCACGATTTTGTACAACCTCAATCCGCGCGATAACGAGCTGATGGCCACGATGATCGGCAACTTTCAGGACGGCACAATACCCGGGAAGATGCAATTCGGCAGTGCCTGGTGGTTCCTCGATCAACTCGACGGCATGCAGAAGCAGTTGAACGCCTTATCGAACCTGGGGCTGCTCTCGCGCTTTGTTGGAATGCTGACAGATTCGCGCAGCTTTCTATCGTATTCGCGCCACGAGTATTTCCGCCGGTTGCTCTGTAATATCATCGGCGAGGACGTGCGGCGCGGTTTGGTGCCCGATGATCGCGCCCTATTAGGCACGCTCGTGCGGGATGTCTGTTTTGAAAACGCCAAGAAGTACTTTCCTTTCGCCAATTCGGTCGACGCGACCTCTTTTGCTGGAATTTGATCGAGGTTTCTGTCGATCTAACCCGATTTCCCTCACGGGAAATACAGGTATTGTCGGCGGACGTCGCGTTCTTATGAGGTAACCATGTCAAAAAAGAACAAAATTACTCTATTTTTGTCGTTATTCGTTTCCTTGGCTTACGGATGCGATTCGGAAAACGGCGCCTCGACAAATGACGGGTCGATCGTGCAGGCGGGGATAAGCGGCAATAGCTCGCAGGCAGGCTCTTCCGGCGCGATAGGACCGGTTGCCGGGAGCAGCGCGGGCTATTCGAGCGGCGGAACAACGGCGGCTGGGGCGAGCGGTTCGGCTGCCGCGGGAGCGAGTGGCGCGACCACGGGCGGAGCCGGCGGCAGCGCGGGAGCCGGCGGAACGACCACGGGCGGAGCCGGCGGCAGCGCGGGAGCCGGCGGTAGCGCGGGAGCCGGCGGAACGACCACGGGCGGAGCCGGCGGCAGCGCGGGAGCCGGCGGAACGACCACGGGCGGAGCCGGTGGTAGCGCGGGAGATGGAGGAGTCCTCACCGGGGGTACCGGCGGCACCGCGGCGATAGTCACGGAGTTTTGGATTTCGCCGAGCGGAAACGACGAAAATCCGGGCACCAAGGAGAAACCGCTTTTTACCTTGTGCAACGACGATACGAAAAAGGGCGCCTGCTATAAGACCTGCCCGAGCGGTACCTGCATGAGTAGCGGCGCCACCATCTGGGTAATGGATGGAACCTACAAATACACCGCCACCATGAAGATCGGCTCGACTAAACTGGGAACCGCGGACCACACGATCAACGTGTACGCGGAGCAGGGCGCCAACCCGATATTCGACTTTTCGGGCCAGTCCGTAACGAGTAGCAGTCGCGGTATCCAACTGAACGGCGACTACTGGCATATCAAGGGTATAACCGTGACCAAGGCGGGCGATAGCGGCATCTTCGTTATGGGAAACCACAACATCATCGAACGATGCGTCGTGCATCACAACCGGGACGCGGGTATCGTCATCGGCGTAAACTCCAGCCGCGACGGTCCATCGGCCACGCATAACCTGATCCTCAACTGCGACTCGTACCAGAACTTCGACAGCGAGACCAACGGCGAAAATGCCGATGGTTTCGGCTTGAAGGAGAATAGCGGCGAGGGCAACGTGTTTCGGGGCTGTCGCGCTTGGGATAACGCCGACGACGGCTGGGATTTTTATGCATGGAGCTCTCCGGTCACGATCGAAAACTCTTGGGCCATCAAGCAAGCTTCCACGGTTTACGGCTCGTCGAGCGACGGCAACGGGTTCAAGCTCGGAGGCGACGGCGTCAGAGCGGCGCACAAGTTGTCCGATTGCTACGCGGTTGGAAATGGGGCGCACGGAACATCGGGACGTGGATTCACCAACAACGACAATCCCGCCTCCATGTCGTGTACCGGTACTTGCGGTTCGTGGGACAATAAGGGCTCGGACGAGGGCGTTTCCGGCATCAGCCGTCGTTCGGGACCGAGCGCGGAAAAGATGATCAACGCGGCCCGCTTGTCCAACGGCGATCTCCCCGGCATCGATTCGCTATAAAGCAGCCGGTTTTCGGCGCAACGCGCTCGCGAGCGAGAGAGCGGCGACGGACGTCCGGGCTGAAAGGAAAATACGCCGATAAAACCCTGAAAACGCCTGTTGGCGATCGCTCACCACTAAACTAAACCTTAACGTTGCAAAAAACGTCGAGCGGAAACGCGAAAAAAACGATGAAATAAGGGCGCGCGGAACTTTTTTTGGACCGCAGCTTAGTGCACCCTAAGTGAGGTTCAAAAAAAGTGAGCACGCACTTAGTTCGCGCTATTTTTCGCGAGCGAAGCGCTTTACGCCGACGGATTTTTTGCAACGTTAAGGTAAATAAACGTGAGATGACGATGAATTTAGCCTCTACCAACCAACGCATTGGAAAATACCGATGGACGATCTGCGCGCTGGTATTTTTCGCAACCACGATCAACTATCTCGACCGTTCGGTCATCAGCCTGCTGAAACCCTATTTGGAAAAAGAGTTCGGTTGGTCTGAAACGGACTACGCGAACATCGTCGTTAGCTTTCAAGTCGCCTATGCGATCGGCATGCTGGCCGTGGGGCGCTTGATAGATAAAATAGGAACGAAATTCGGATACGCGTTATCGCTTTTCGTTTGGAGCCTGGCGGCTATTGGGCATGCCTTGGCGCGCAGCGCCTTCGGTTTTGGCGTTGCTCGCGCATGCTTAGGGTTAAGCGAGGCCGGAAACTTTCCCGCCGCGAACAAAACCATTGCCGAATGGTTCCCTAAAAAAGAACGCGCTTTGGCGACGGGTATCTATAACTCCGGGTCGAATGTCGGCGCGATTTCCGCGCCCCTAGTCGTTCCCTGGATAGCGGTCAACTGGGGATGGCAATGGGCGTTTATCATTACCGGAGCTATCGGGCTTCTATGGCTCTTTTTTTGGTTTGTCATCTACGACGTCCCGGCGAAACACAAGAAGCTTGGAAAGCCTGAATTCGAATACATTCATAGCGATGAAGATGAAAAAAACGAACAAGCGCAATCCCAAGAAAAAGTATCGTGGTTGAAGCTGCTCACTTACAAGCAGACTTGGGCCTTTTTTATCGGCAAGGGCCTTACCGACCCGATTTGGTGGTTTTGGTTGTTCTGGTTACCCGCCTTTTTGGACGTTCAATACGGCTTGGTGGGCATGCAGGTGACGATCCCTTTGGCCGTGGTGTATACCATGACTACGTTTGGAAGCGTTTTGGGAGGTTGGCTTCCGATGTGGTTCATCAAGAACGGCTGGGACGTCAATCGCGCGCGTAAAACCTCGATGTTTATCTATGCGCTGCTGCCCATCCCGGTATTGCTTTCACAATATCTCGGGACCTACAATATGTGGTTTGCCGTCGTTATCATCGGCGTTGCCGCATCGGCTCACCAGGCGTGGTCGGCGAATATTTTTACTACCGTATCCGATATGTTTCCTAAAAAAGCCGTCAGCTCGGTTACCGGTATCGGCGGTATGGCCGGCGCGATAGGCGGCATTGTTATCGCCGCGTTAGCCGGTTCGCTTTTTGACGCTTTTAAGCTGCCGGCCATCAGCCGTTCGTTCGAGCTGGCGAGAGCGCGAGGCCTCGGAACGACGGTCGACAAGCTTCATCAATTGGCCATTGATGATATCAACAAAGTAGAGCTTCGAAAGCTAAAGGACGAGTTCGTAGATCAAATAAGCGCTTTGGACTTGGGCTCGGGCTTCGAGAGTTTGAAGGCGATCCAGCAAGAAGTTGTCATGAATGAAATGAGCAAAGCATATTTAATTATGTTCATTATTTGTGGGTCCGCGTACCTGGTATCGTGGTTAATCATGCATTTTCTCGTTCCTAAATTTAACAAGATAGAAGATTTATAGCGGTTGACCAACGGCGGGGAGCCGCTGAATTGCCGCAGCGCGCGGTGAGTTTTTAAATGAGTAACAACGTGCCGCAGCCCAGCAGGATATTGATCGTGCCCGTTTCGGAAGACTGAATCGTCGAACAGGCTTGCTCGCACGCAATGATGCGCGTGGGATTGTCCGGGTTGTCATAGTACCAGCCCAACTTATTCCCACACTGTTGCTCTCCTTCGACCCTTCCGAAGACCTGCTTATCCGTATCCAGGCCGGTGGTCGAAAACTCCACGTTGACCTTGTCCTGGTCGAACTGCTCACCTTCAGGCGGAGCTGGAATCTCCCACTCGCACTCGAGCGCTTTGATCTGTACATCGGTAACGGTATCCCGGATCAGGTTCAGAGCGTCTAGAAAAGTTATATTCCCCGTGCTCACGTTACAGGCCCAACCGGGGTCCGTCGCGTCCGGCGTACAGTCTCCTTGCCCCTCGAGAGCGATTTGATCGAGGAGGCTGAAGTCGGCTCCAGTCATGCCGATGGCGAAGGTCCGAACACTATCGTTGGCGTAGACCGCGCGCGCGATGCCGGCGAGTACGGCCGGATCTTCGTTACACCCGTTGGGCAGACCGTCGGTAACCAATACCGCAACGCAATTTCTTCCCTCGGGGTTTATGCTCGTATCCTGCTTATACCGCGCGCAGAAAGCCGTCACTCCGTTCAACGCGCCCTCTATCGGCGTGCCTCCCCCGCCGCCGCCTGTACGTCCCCCCCCGCCGACCATTCCGGGAGCGTGGAGCGCCAAGGAATCGGAAATCGCCGCGGAGTGATCCGGCAGCATGCCCATGGAAACCTCGGGCGTGGAATAACCCTCGCCGGTACACGCGCCCCCTAAAAGAGGAAAGTACTGTAATGCGATTTCGAGTTCCGCAGAGGCGGGGTCATTGACGAACGCGTTGATCGAGTCGACCGCTACCTCCCACTTGGTGGAGGCGCCGGACGATTCGTTCATGCTGCGCGATTGGTCGAGCATTACATAAAGCGATACCGGTCTAGTCACGGTTATCTCGACCTTCTCGGCTTCTCTGCTGATCGAGGCGCAAGCGTCCGCCACTCCGCTTTCCCGATCATCGGTGCCCACGGCTTCCGAGCCTCCGGTCGGAGTATTTACCGACCCGCCGCGGGCGCTAGAACCATAGGGATCGTTTTCCGTGTTTCGGGTACCACCGGACACGACATCGGTCACAATAGAACCATCTTCCTTCCATGTACCACTTTGGCGATCATTCTCGGCCGAGCAATACAATAGTAAAAACAATAGACAAAAGCCGGCTGAATAAACCGAACAGCGCATCGACCCGAATACACGACCCTCTGATTTCATATAGTTATCTCCTTTATTAACCTTAACGGTGAAAAAATCCGTCGGCGTAAACCGGATTCGCTCGCGAAAAACAGCGCGAACTAAGGGCGTTTTCACCTTTATTGGACCTCACTTAGGGTGCACAAAGCTCGGGCCCATAAAAAAGTTCCGCTCGCCCTTATTTCATCGCTTTTTCGCGTTTCCACTCGACGTTTTTTGCAACGTTAAGGTTCATTTAGTTTATCACAAAGTGGCCTAGAGTTAATCTTGCTCGCGCAACTTTTATCGATCTACCGGAAAGTGGGTGGAGCGAGGATAATCTAGTAATAGTTGGATTAAATGGGCAATCCACAAGGGAGTAGCGAACCGAAGGATGAATAAGTACGAAAAGATTCGTAAATGACGTTTTGCCGTTAATGTTGCGAAAATTCCGTAGACGCGAGCCGCTTCGCGGAAAAAAAACTTAAATCGAGCCGCCCTCTTCAACTCTCATCGCCCTGTTCGTATCACTACCTTGAGCGGCAACGGATTCGAAAAAGACCCATCTGTCTTCGCCGTTGTTTGAATTGGTAAGCGGTGCGCTGACGTAAGTCTTGGGAAGAGGCTATGGGCTTTTTTAAAAATATATTCGGGAACAAATCCGAGGACGAAACACCATCGACCTCACAATCGGGTCAAGAACGTACGGCGGACGCGGCCGAACAACCTGCCGAAGCAAATATAAAATCCCCACTTCAGGCGGCGAAATCAAGCGCACAAAGCGCAAAAGACAACGCGGATCTAAAAGCTGTTCAAAAGATTCCGAAACCGGCGGTTGAACAACATGGTTCCCCAAAGGCAAAGGAAAAGAGCGAGCCTGGTATAAAAACCGAGCCGAAGCGGGCTGACTCGCCGCCGCCTTTGAACAATGTAGTACAGTTGAAGTCGGTTTCAGTTTCGTCAGCGCCACCTACGGCAAAGCAGCACAAGGTGACACCTCCGGAACCGCCCAAGGACCGTCCTCGGGACGCGGCGAAGGCTACCTCCTCCAGTCACTCGGTTCGGGATTCGCAGCCCAAGGTTTCGCAGTCAGACGCGCCGACAAGAGCCTCGGACAAGAAACCCGAGCAATCTCGAGGGCGAGCATTGGGTCAAGACGCGCGCGACTCTTCGCCGATTTATCCGAGCAAAGCCAAGGAGGTGAGCGCGGGGCAACCCGAGCGAAAAACCCAGACATCAGCTTCTCAACTTCTCAAGGAAAAGTTGATCGCCTCGGCGGACGTGACCAACGGCTCACGAAACGGCGCCAAGCCGCGGACCGGGGCGCGCGTTTTTCGTACGGCCATGATGCAGGCAAAGCAAAAATCGATTCCGCCTAAAGAGCCGGAGATCGACTCAAAGAGCGCTGTTGAATTGGCGATCGAGCACGCGGCGCATAACGACAATGCCCCCTCGAGCGCGAGCCAGGCGTTTATCGAAAACGAGGGTAAGCGCCGTGAGCTCGAAACGGTTTTTACAGAGGTCGCTCAAAAGAAGGCCAAGGCGATTCGCGACTTCGCCTTGGAATTGTCTCTTGGATTAACGCCGAAAAACTGGGTTTCGTATTGCCTAGATGCGGTGCAAGCCATCGCACGAGCGGCTGACGGGCTCAAGCGAATGGAGCTACAGGACGCGCTTGCGCAATTCAAACAACAGCTCGATCAAGCGAATCAGCAGTCGGGGCCCAACCTGAGTCCAACCTCGATCGCTGAATTGCGCGGCAGCCACGCGAAGCTGGCGGAGCAGATGCCGGAAGGCTGTGCGTTGGGTGATATCTCTGCCTCGCGAGAACGACTACTAGTTGAATCGCTGCTTTTACAGGTTCCGGGAGTTGGGCGCAACATCGTAAAACAGATAGAACCGAAACCGATCGGAAAGTACCGCGCCCTATGTACGGCGGACGCGAAAGAGATCGCTCGACAAACCGGCCTCGACCACGAGGTTGCCGGCGCGGTTGCTGAAAATTTCAACGCTTTTCAAAAAAGTCGAGAGTCCAGCGATCCCGAAAGTCGCCTTGAACGCCTCGGGCGCGGACTCGCCGAGCTCTCTCAACAACTCGATCGGCTTCACCGAGAATTCGTCCGAGCCGACGCCGAGGGCGATCGAGAAAGAAAACGAAACGCGCGCCGGGAGCAGGCGTCACGCTTGGCGCAAATCGAGGTGTTGTTGGCCGATTATGCTGAATTGGAGCTTCTGAGAAGTCTCAGGCCGCTTCCGGTTCAAAAGAAAATCGAGGCGCTTAATATTTTTCTCGACGAGCCGTCATCCAGCCATTCCGCCATCCACGATAGCTCGCCGGCTTCGAAGGCAGTAAGCGGATGAAACCAGAAACGAATCACAACACGGAGCAAAGGTATGCCTGATCTCAGTCGTAGCGAAATCGAACAAAAAGTGAAGAGAGGAGAGGATTTCGAGCGCATGGATCTAAGCGGTATCGATCTCTCCGGCGCGGAATTAAGCAACGCGCGATTCTCGCGCGTGTTGCTGGACGGAGCGATTCTGGAGGGTGCTGACCTCTCCGGGGCAGATCTGACCGGCGCCAGCTTACGCGAGGCCTTTTTGGAGAGCGCTAAGCTCGACAGGGCTAAATTGTGTAAGGCGGACATGGACGGCGCAAAACTAGCCCATGCCACGCTGCGAGAAACCGATCTGTCTCGAGCGAATTTGGAGGGCGCCGATTTCGACAGCGCGGACTTGACGGATGCTCGCCTCAAATACGCGCAGCTTGATTCCGCCAACTTAAACGGGGCGAGGCTACAAAACGCGGTGCTCGCGAACGCGGATTTGGTCGAGGCGGATTTGAGCAATGCCAATGCTCAAAAAGCGAATTTTTCGCGCGCTCTGATGCGCGCGGCGAATCTATCAAGGGCGAATTGCACGGAAGCTGATTTTGATTCATCTATTTTACAGAAAACGCGGCTCTCAAACGCAAACTTCACGCGCGCCGTGCTGTCCGAGGCGGATCTAACCGAAGCGCAGCTCGACGGCACCGACTTCAGCTCGGCGGATCTCACGCGCGTCGTGATCGACAACGCGCGCTTCGAGGCCACCAAGCTGAACGGGGCCCGTCTTTTCGGCGTGAAGCTCGAACCGATCGCGCTCGACGGGCTCGAGTTTGAATGGGTGGATCTCAGCCCTTCAGCCGATCGAGAGCAACGCGTTGCGAAAAACGAGCTCAAACGAGCGAAAACGCCGCTCGCCGAAGCGCAACCCAGCCGCGACCGCTATTTCGGCCCGGGCGACGTGCTGCGTAACGCGGAGCTCGAGGTCAACAACGGCGCTCGCGTGCAGATCGATAGCCGTTTTGAAGGCTGTACGATTCGGCTCGGACCAGAGGCGACGCTGGTCGTGGGCGAACAGGGCGTCTTGGACAGTTGCACGATAAACGGCGGCAAGTTGATCATTAAAGGACGATTCCTGGAACAGCAGAGTCCAGGTTTAATCGGCCCCGAGGAGTTGTTTATCAGCTCTAAAGGCGCCGTAGTAGCGACGGTAACTCAATCGCCGCAATCGACGCGCTTCGGCTTTGAACGAGGCTGTCGACTGCGCGTGCAGATAACGCAACCAAAAAGCGATAACCTTTAGCCGATGGAGAGAGCGATGACACATCACAATATCGATTCCGGTAAACAGACATTCGTTGAGGAAGGGACCGAATTCAAAGGAACGATGACATCTTCCTGCCCCGTGGCCGTACGCGGTACTTTAAACGGCGACATCAAAGCGCCGATGTTGACCATAACCGAGACCGGCACGGTAATCGGAAACGTCGAGGCGGCGAGCATTCGTTCCGAGGGCGTATTGGCCGGCAAAGTGGACGCCGAGGATATCTTCCTTTCCGGAAAGGTCCGCGACAATACGGTAATTCGCGCCAAAAGTCTCGAAGTTAAGATCTCCCAAGAGAAGAGCAAGCTTGAGGTGACATTTGGTGAATGTATGCTCGAAGTGGGCGAAGATCCCGCGAAAGACGCGAAAGGCGGCGATCAGCGCAACGCCGGGGTCAAAACGGATTCGAGCTCATCGGCGGACGAGGACGAAGACGACGATGAGATGGCTGCCTAGCCAAAATCGATTTGTCATCGCCAGCGACAATACGACGGATAAATAGACTGTCAGGCGTCAATTCTAGAATCGGCATACGCTAGGTCCGCATATCTTAGGTTGCGTGAGGCTTTATGATGCAAAAAACGTCGAGCGCGGCGATTTACGCCGGCCGAGTTTTTGCAGCGTTATGGTATAAACAGGGAATGGTGAGAGACACGTGGTCGGCGGTTGAGAGCAGCGCTTCAGTTTGATGTAACAAAAGGCTGTCCGTTTTGCTTGCATAGTAACTCGATGAGTTGCCGGCCGGTGAGTGCCGCTAAGACCGTGCCGGTGAAGGGCGCCGTCCATTGACCGACCATATAAAACGCGGATAGCCCCGGCAGGCTCCTCAACGCTTTCATTTTCATCATGTTTTCCGGCGTGATGTACCAGCCGTCAGGCGAGCCTTTCCAGTTTCCGGTGTATCGGACGTAGGTTATCGGAGTCGGAACGTCGACCACTTCAATCTGCGATGCGAGCCCGGGCCAGCGCTTGTCCAACTCGGCGATCGTCAGCTCGGCGATACGCTGCTTTTCTTCCTCATAAAGCGCACGGTCTTGTGCCAGCTCTTCCCAGTAGTCATAACGCGTTTCGTACCAAACCTCGCCCACCGACTTACCCGGGGGCGCCAAAGTCGGATCGAAGCAGTGATGGCGGAAGCCTATCCACCGGCGCTTCTCCCCGGCGATGACTATCGGTTTTTCTACTTCAAACAGAGTCACATGAGGTTGCGTGGACAGATCCTTTGCGATGCCGAGCATGACTTGAACGAGTGGAGCGACGGGGGTCCAATCGGCGTACACGCGACGGACGGTATCGTCGAGATATTTCCCGGCGAGGATGTCGAAGATGACCGTATGACCGTCGCCCGCCCAAACCACGATATCCGCTCGATCTTCGGTTCCGTCATCCAGGCGTACGCCGACGGCTCGATGGTTTTCCACGATGACATCCTTGACGCGGCTTTTGTAGCGAATCTCTCCACCCAGCTTTTGATAGGATTCCGCCATGCGGAAAACGACTCGTTGAGATCCGCCGAGCGGAACTCCCGCTTCCGACATGCTGGACTTGATAAAACCCGCGAGCGCGACCATGGGAAAGCGTAACATCGGCCACCCCGGTGAGTCGGCGATGAATCTGACGGCGTCGCGTAAAAAAGGATCCTCGAAACGCGCGGCGAACTCTTGCAGCGTCGTCTTCCCGTACTTGAGAATCGTCGGGATATGCGGCGTGATCGCGGCTGTCGTTCTCAGGATATCGAAGAACCCCATCGCCTCCGCGGGTTTGAGCGACATCGCGTTCATCATATGCCTACCGGTTATAAGTCGAACGAACTTCTTGATTAACTTGGCATCCGCTGGAGACAACGCGAGCATTTGCTGCTCCAAGCGTCGAGGATCCGCGCAAAGGGAAAGCGCCTTTTCACCGCTTTCGATACGCGCCGCTTCGTCGTGGTAGACGAATTTCTGGTCTTTGGTTACTCCGAGCTCCTGCCACATCCGGTAAATAGGCCCGCCTTTTGAGCCTGTTAACATGTGCATGCTAATATCGAATGTATATCCTTTTCTCTTCCAGGCGGCGCAGAGGCCTCCGGGGACGCGGTGCATTTCGTAGATGGTGGTCTTAAATCCATTCATACGGGCGTAACAGCCCGTCGAAAGACCCGCGATGCCGGCCCCGACTATCACGACGCGTTTTTCCATCTTATGACTCCTATTTTAACCGAGTAGCTACCTCCAGTATCCGCTTGAGATCCGTTCTAGTTCTTGTTGTCCTCGCCGCAAGCGTAAAGGAAACATATAAAAAAGGATACTAAGGCGAACCGTGCTGAAATACGCAATGTGCAGAGCGTCATTTTCATCGAAAGACCCTCCTTGGGCTTGAATATAACATTCTACTCGACGAAACATTGGTATGCTACGAGAACCAGAAAGCGGATCAGTCGCTGGTCTCATACTTGCCTCGAGTTTGGCGATTATTGATGTAAAAACGTGCCCCTGCCCCTGCCCGTGCCCCCATAGGCGTTAACCATAAATAACAGCGAAAAACCTCGTAGCGCCGGGGCTTGTCCCCCGCAAAACCGTAACCCAACCACGAATTGTTGTGCGGAAAAACCATCATTCCACGAATAAAATGCTTGCGATAAT
>JAFGIB010000077.1 GCA_016929805.1 Deltaproteobacteria bacterium
GTGCCGCCTGGCACGACCATGCGCGGGAGGCTCATGCAACAGTTATCGGCCATTGTGCGCGCCGGTTGCATGATATTCACGAAAAATCTACTCTGGGTACGTGACCGCGTGACCGCGTGACCGCGTGACCGCCCGTGACCGCGTGACCGCCCGTGACCGAAAAATCTACCCTGGGTACGTGACCGGCGTGACCCTGGGTACGTGACCGCGTGACCGACGTGACCGAACCGCGTGACCGATCTACTCTGGGTACGTGACCGCGGGTACGTGACCGCGCGTGCACCATAAATGCATAATGACGCGAATAGGAGAAACGTAACCGAGGTGTTTTAACAAGCGCCGGGATCGATGATATCCAACACGCGCTGGGCTTCGATGCGATTGCGATAGAGGACGAGCCGGCTCATCAAGGGCAACTGCTCGTCGGCGCAGTCGCGCTTTTCGTCAATACAGAGAATAAGGTTCGATAATCCCGCGCTTCTGAAATCCGCGAGTTTCTTTTTTAAATAATCCGCGGTCCAGTACCCGACGATTTCCAGCAGCCAATATCGATTCCGGTCGCGGCGATGAACCAGGGCGAAATCGGGAAAGATAAGCTTGCCTTGCGCGCGGATGGGCTTTGGTTCTCGAACCACGTCCCAATCCGTGGCGAGGCGCGAAAAATCGGAGAAAAAACGCTCTTCCAGCCGACTGTCAAAACGCCGCGGCTCATCGGTCGGAAAGATCGGATCGCCCGCGCGTATGACGACCAGCGGGCTCGCGTCGCGAAAAAGGCATCGCGCTCGCAACTCGAATCGATCGCACCAGGCTAAGCGCGGCACCAGACTCGCCAGCTCTCTCGCGTAGACGAGCGTTCTTTTGAACAAAGCAAAAGGACCGGAAATCTCCAGAATGATCTCGCCGTGCGGTCGAGACGCGGAAACTCGAACCGCGCACAAAAGCCCGCGCAACCTCGCGTATCGTACGATATCGCGCGAATTACCGTGAAGCGTAATCGCGAGTGATTGAGCGCGCGCGATCATGCTTTGAGCCAATACGAGGTTCACGCGCAGGGCGAGCTGCGATACGTTTAGCTCGGCGGGCAAGGCCGCGACGCGGCGCTCGCGCGGAAGATCGGCGAATAGATAATCTAAAATACAGGACCCCTTAATAGCCAAGCGATCGCATGCGCGATCGATTGCGAGCTGTTTGTCATCGCCGCGCGCGGCCTCGGTAAACAGCGTCTCTCGTACCTTTTTAGGCGAAAGCGGCGCGGCCGTCCGATCACGGCACAGCTTGTCAAGCACCGCGATCGCCTGCGCCTTTTTGAACTGCGGACAAGTAACCGGTAATGGCTCAAATAAGTGTTGATCGAGCTCGGCGCGACGACGACCGACAAAGCGCTTGTACGCGTCTAACAACGCGCGAAGCCACAAGTAATCCCGCTCGTCCAAGTATCGCGGCGTGATTTCGCGACTCTCGACGGGCGGTCTAATCAACCGTTCGGGTAACATAACGCGCGCCTCTTTGGTAACTCTGAAACGCCTCGCCGGTATCGCGGCACAAGAGTTGATAGATCATCGCCCGCTTTCCGGGACTCGGCCGCAGCACGCGTCCTATGCGCTGAGCCTGCTCGCGCGGACCTAAAACGCCGCCGATGATAATGGCGACCTCCGCGTCCGGTACGTCAAGCCCCTCGTTGAGCACCCGGGACGAAACCAGGGCGCGCAACGTTCCTCGCTCGAACATGCGCAAGGCCGATGCTCGCTCCTCTCTACCGATATCGCAAGTGATCGGCATGATCAGATGCTCGCGGGAGACCGCGTAAGCCGAATCATTGTCCGGCGTAAAAATCAACAATCGGCAATTGCGGTGTCGCGCGATCAACTTGCCGGTAATTCGGGCCTTGGCCGAGGTATAGTAAAGCGCTCGGCGACTTCTAAGCCAGGCGCTCAACGCGCCGCGTCCCTCCGCGGTCCGGCAAGCATAACGGACAAACTGCTTCCAATCCGCCTCCGGATGCCGGCGCCTAAACATCAGAAAGGCGCGTTGAAACACGCGTCTTTCCTGCTGATATAAACGACGTTCCGCGGGCGTGAGCTCGACGCCGATGACGATGTGTTCGTACTGAGAGAGATAGCGACCCGCCAGCTCATCGACCGACATGCGGAAGACAACCGGGCCGACGAGATCTCGCAGTCGATCCGAGGCCCGCTCATCGCACGGTGGCGTCGCGCTGAGGCCGAGACGCATGCCCGCGGTCGACATCTCCAACGCTTCATCGCGATAACCCGCTCCGAAATGGTGAACCTCGTCTATTATCAAAAGCTCATATTGTCCGCCGATGCGATTCATCCAGCGATAGGCGCTTTCAAAAGTCGCCACGGTTAGAGTTTGTATATCGCGCGTGCCGTCGCCCAAGCAACCGATAGGCCCGTCATATATCCGTCTGAGCTGCTCGCTCCACTGCTGTAACAGGATTCGCGTCGGCACCAAACAGAGCGTGGGCACGCGCGCCCTCGCTATGGCGGCGAATGCCAGGCGCGTCTTTCCGCTGCCGGTCGGAAGCGCTATGACCGCGCGCCTATCCGCCATCTCCCACGCGTCCAGCGCGGCGCTCTGATAGGGCCGTAGGTCGAGATCGCCCCATCGTCCCTGCAAACACGCCGAGGCGTTTTCGCGAAAGGTAACCGGAATACCGAGGCGGCTAAAACTCTCCTTGATTTGGCTCAAGCGCCACGCCGGAGCGCGATAAAACCCCGTTCTCGGATCCCATAAAACGCCTGGTAGCAGCCCGGCATCCAGATCGCGCGGCAAGTCAGCAAAAACAACGGTTCCTTGGTCAAAGAGAAGTTCCATCGCGGATTTCAGGCTCAACTCACACCTAATATCGTGCGTTGCCCCGAAAGGTTGCGTCCTTTCTTTTATATCAACGCGAGGCTCGGTCGGTTTCGCGAAGGATCGCCGAAGCGCTCGGTTGCCCAACCGGCAATCGTCCGAGGTTTCAACCACCGCTTTTTGCCGGCTTCCTTTTGTGTTCGCGAACAGTTCGCCGAACAGTCTCTGAACACTACAAAGAGGGATGAACGGAACGATTAGGGCGATTTTCGCCTGTGTACATGGTGGTACAGGTATTGCATGGTCGGACGAATGAAACTTAGAACACCGGATATCTCATGTTCGCGGAAACGCTTCGGTGTAAAGAAAAAAACGAGCGCGATTTAATCAAAGGAGCGGTCCAGCTTGCTCTTCTTATTCTGCTTGCGACTCCTAGGAAGCGAACCAGCGGATCTTTTGCAGTATTCAAATATCAGAAAGACAACGGCACGTTTTTCTTGATGATATCGACCGGACAGAGAGTTATTCAATCGAGTGAGATGGGAATTTTTACTGTTAATTTATTTCGTATTAGCGCGTTGCGCGAGACATCCCTTTCCGGGCGAATCGACCTAACTCTGATCTTGTTACGCCCCGTGGCCGGTTGCGCCGCCCTGCTATTGAGCTTTTTAAGTCTGGCGAGTTGCTCTCTCCTGGACCTCGGAGAGATTAAAATCGAGCTTTGCGCCAACAACCCCGACATCTGTAAGGCGCTCGACGTGCAAAACGGTATCTCTGAAAGCGATTGCAAGCATTATCAATGCAGCGAATCGGGCATCAGTTGCGTGCTGGTGCCGCGCGACCGCGACGAGGACGGTCAGCCCGACGCCGTAGCTTGTAAAGGGATAGTCAAAGGTCCGCTCGATTGTGATGATCGCGATAAAAACCGCTATGTAGGAGCCGAGGAGATCTGCGACTCGATCGACAACGATTGCGACAATGTAATCGACGAGGGGTCGGTTTCGCAAAACGAAACCGACAACCAATTCATCGCGCTTAGCGAGCAACCCGAGCCAGATGGAAGTTGCGAGCGCGACGATTCATTCCAGCTCACGGTAGCAAGCGGCGGAGGGTCGCCGCTCGTGGCGATCGTACGCGAGGTAAACCGGGAAAATAAGGGTTGGCTGATAGCGCCCGGTGACGCCGGCAATAAGATAGTACCTTTAAGGTATTTCTACTCGAGCGACCTCGATCCGGAAGACGAGCGAGACTGCCCGCTAGAAGACAACGATATCGCCTGCGACTTTCTCCAACTAGCCTTTGACAACGCCGACGGAGCGAACGGAGCAAACGCGGAGATAGTAACGGCGAGCGTCACGGGCAAGGGATGTGCGTCCGGCCGGCTCCGAATCGGATTCGCGGAGATCGAATCCGCTCGCGTGCATTTGGGAGAAGGGCTGTCGGACGAATCGGGAATTGCATTCGGAGTAAAAGGACCCGAGTGCGACGGGACCCTGAAAAACGGGGTCCGCCACCCGGTCATCGCGGGGCTTACGGCAAACGGACAACGGCAAGCCTTGGTAGCGTGGCTGCAAGAGAACAACGAGCACCCGCGTCCCTCAAATTGCGATTCTCCCGTGGCTGCCGTCCCTCTACAAGCGCTCGGTCTATCGATCGGCGAACCGCGAAACGGCGCCCATCCCCTGCTGGCTGCAACCGATAAAGGAACGCCTCAGCCGCTGAGCGAAACGGCGGGCCGCGGCGCGCCTTCGCTGATTTCCTGGCGTTTATCCGAGTCAGAAGCGGGTTATATTATCGCTTATAGCAATAAAACCAAAGAGATGGAATTTGCGACCTATGCCGCACTTTCAAATCCCAAAGATAGAAATCTATCCTTACCCGGACCGTGTCTTTACCCGCGACCCGACCTCGGTAGCGATATCGAGCAGGTCGCGCTCGCTCTCGGGGCGCCTCCGCAAAACGGTTCCGCGCGGTTTTCTCTCTTAGCGGTGTTTCGAACGGGCTGCCGCGATCAGTCGAAAATCCGTTATGCCTTATTTGAGGTCAACGCGGCGGAATATTCGCGATGTAGCGCCTTATATCTAAAAGTTTCGGACGACCTTGCCATCCCCGATGGGGGGTACGCCACCGAGGGCCCCGTGCTCTCCTACTTAGAGACCGGCTATTATTCGCCACCAAGCGGAAGTAAACCATCGATCGGTGGATGGACGGTCGTCTGGACCGAGCGGCGAGGCGAGAGGGATTTCCTTCTCGCTTCGCGCGTCTCGGAGTTCGACAATCGCGTGCTGATTCTGGAAGAGAAACCCATGGTGCTGACAGAGTCGAAAATGCTGAGCTCGCCGGTCACCTTTGTCGACCGAGACGGGGATCTCTTTTTTAGCGCGATAGATCATTGCGCGAAGCGACCCAGATGGGGTAAAACCTCCTGCGTACAGGACACTTTAGGGGAGACCGAAGATGACACGATTAATTAGGGACTGGCTGTTTTCACCCGCCCAAGAGCATCAAGCGAAGTTAGTCGCTCTTTTAGCGATCGTTCTATCCGTGGGTGTGACAGCCTGCTCGAGTGATTCGGACGAGCCGCAAGGCGATGCCGGAGAACGCGAAGCGAGCGCAGACGAGATGGACTCGGGAGCGGTGGATAACAAGAGCGATAGCGGTATCGACTCCGCGGGCATTCAAATCGCAACCGACGCCACGATCGAAAGAAATAGGGACGCTGATCAACCGGGGTTTTGTACCAGCGACAAAAATTGCGACGACGGGATTTTTTGCAACGGAAAAGAGCTCTGTCTAGCCGATGACACGGAAGATGACGCGGGCGCGATCAAGAGGTGCTATCGCGCGATCAGCGGCCCCTGTGTCGACCCGAGGCAGTGCACCGAAGATCCGCCAAGCTGCGACTGCAACCTCGACGGCGACGGCGAAATCGCGTTTATTTGCGGCGGAACCGACTGCGACGACGACGGAGATGGAGTCGACTGCGAACAATGCGGAGGCAAAGACTGCGACGACGGGGACAGCACCCGTTTTCGCGGCAACATCGAGGTCTGCGACGAAATGGGAAAGGATGAAGACTGCGAGTGGAAAACATACCGTTATGAAGGTAAACGCGAAAACACAAAGATCGTGGGCGCCGAGGGAGACAAGGACGGCGACGGTCATATCGACGAGAAATGCTACAACATCAACCCCGAAACCGGAACGCGACACGGTGGAGACGACTGCGATGATTCGCGCGCCGATATCAATCGCGACGCTAGCGAAATCTGTGACGGAGAAGACAACAACTGCAACGAGCTAACGGACGAGGACGAGAATGGTAAAGAATTTGGAATGCAAATAGCTTATTGCACCGATCACGATGGGGATAAATGGGGTAATAAGAAAGAGATTAAGCTTTCGTGCCACAAACCCGACGGATTTATCGAGTACGACAAAAACGCGGACGATGATTGTAACGATGACGATGACGAGGTTCATCCGGGCAACTACGAGATTTGCGATCTAAAAGACAACGACTGCGACCGCGAGACCGACGAGCCAGAAAAAGAAGGAAATCCGCTTATCGATCAGCCGACTTTTACCGACACGGACGTCGTATGCAACGATAAAGGCGAATGGGAGATAGTCCGGTGCCCAGAGAACAAACTTGATTGCGACGAATCGGTTCTTTCAGGCTGCGAAACCTTTGCCGACAGGCTCGGCACTTGCCGTGACTGCAAGACCAACTGTCTATTCTCTTGCGGCGAGCTCGGTTGCGACGAGGTGACGAAGATATCCGTTGGGGCCTATCACGCGTGTGCGGTAACAGCTGAACAACGCGCTGCTTGCTGGGGACGCAATCCGGACGGCCGTCTTGGTGATGATTCCACCGCTGCTTCCTCTATCCCAACCCAAGTAGTAGGTATCTCGAACGTCGAAGCAATCAGCGCCGGAAGCGCTCACACGTGCGCTGCGATTGGTGAAAATCGCGAACTTTATTGTTGGGGTAGTAACTCTCATGGACAGCTTGGAAGCTATGATTCCATTGATGAAAGCCTGGCGCCGGTACGTACCGCAGGGGTAATGACCGCCACGCTCTCTCACATTGAAAGTATTGCAACGGGCAAAGAACATACATGCGCGGTCGATAACAACGGCGCGGTCGTATGCTGGGGTAACCAGGCTAACGGGAGGCTTGGAAACGGTTCGGATTCCGATGATTCTGTACTCACGCCGTGGCCGGCATTGGATCCTTACTGGGGCGAGATTCAAGACGGCAAGGAGATCGTTGCCGGAGACGCTCATACGTGTATGATCACTCAAACGAACACGGTTCAGTGTTGGGGAGACAACACTTTTGGGCAACTCGGAGATGATAAAGCGGTGACTGAATCGGTCGTCGCACAAGAGGTCCAGGGTCTAATCGACGTGACACAGCTTGCCGCAGGTCCGTACCATACGTGCGCTCTTTCTCAAGGTCACGTGTATTGCTGGGGTCTTAACTCCCTCGAGGAGCTCGGGCGATCACACGATGAAGATGACGATATTCCCTTACCCGTCCCGGATCTGAGCGATATAATTTCTATTACCGCCGGCGAGGACTTTACATGTGCTCTGACGTCGGATCGAAACCTTCTCTGCTGGGGCAGCAACGCTTATGGGGAGAGAGGAGACGACGACCCGTCGCCTTCCGCGCTACCGACAATGGTCAATATCGGACCGGTACTTGAAGTAGACGTCGGCCGATCGGCTTGCGCGCTGACCACGGAAGGTCGCGTGTCGTGCTGGGGCAACAACTTATTCGGACAGCTGGGTAACAGCAAAACCTCTACCGATGCGGAACCGCTCCCGCAAATGATTAGGCCCTTACGCGAGAGCACACCTTGAATCTTCATGGTAATAGCCAAGGGGAAGAGTCGGCATCACGAATGTCAATATAAAAAAACAAAACAGTCTCTATTTCGGGCTTTTCCGTATCATTTTATCTATTTCCTTTAAAGAAAAAACTTTGATATCTTACACTCGTATTATCTGTTCGTATCTAATTAACATTAGTAGGAGGATTATACAAATAATGAAAGGAGCAAATACAATGGCACCGCCGGATCCCGGTTTTATTCCAAATCCGATAGATCTCAAAGGCAACTTTGATAGAGATCCAGAAAATTCGAAGTTACTGAGGTTTAACTCAACGCCACAAGAAACCATCAGATATTACCCTCGAAGTAGCGCGGAGGGCGCTTGGAATCCTAGGCTCGTTCGAGTCCCGCAAGATGACGGAAAGGTCAAGGGATTTCCACCGGATTGGTTCACAATCGTATCGACGGGAATTGATGAAGAAGGTTTTGCGAGGGCAGAACTCTCATTTAACGTAGACGCGTATAGAACTAGAAACCTCCCGATACCACAGGCTATTGCCACTGACGCGTGGGTCAGAGGTCGTACAATCGATGTTTATATCCAGTGGGAAAACGGCATTTCGGACTTACAACAAATAAAGCTTATAAATGTAAACGGGACCGTATAGTACGTATTGTCTTGTCACAACCGGTTGAATTAAAGGTCGAAAAGCGGCAGCGGCTAAGAGTCTTATCCGCTGAGGCGAGTAACCGATAACAAGCCTTAAAAAACACGGCGGAGGCCCGTGCGAATCGCTCGTTCGGCGTTGGCGATGATGTCCGCCATCACCTCTACGGTTTCAACCGGAAACTTTCCGACAGCGGTCTCCGCCGACAGCATCACCGCGTCCGCGCCGTCGAGCACCGCGTTCGCCACGTCGGTCACCTCCGCGCGCGTCGGCCGCCGATTCCACGTCATCGATTCCAACATCTGCGTCGCGACCACCACCTTTTTGCGGTGATAAACCGCCAGGGCGACCAAGTGCTTCTGTAACAACGGCAACGCCGCGAGCGGCGTGCAAACGCCGAGGTCGCCGCGCGCCACCATGATGCCGTCGGCGTGGCTCAAGATCTCTTCGACGTTCTTGACTCCCGAGGGGCTCTCGATCTTGGCGATTATCTGAGCTTTCTTTTCCAACCTATTCAGGTAGTCGCGAAGCTCGATGACGCAGGCCGCCGAGCGCACGAACGACGCCGCGACGCAGGCAAAGGGCGCGTCCCTGAGCTCGTCTAACGCGAGCTTGTCATCGTCGACAAGCGGCGGAAAATCCGCGACCTCGTCCACAAACGCCACGCCCTTTCTATCCTTGATAACCGCGTCCGCGAGGCTCTCGGCCTCGAGAACGCCGTTGGTGTTACACCTGACTAATAGCTCGACATTACCGTCATCGACGAGCACCAGCGATCCGACCGCGGCCCGCGATAGATCGAGCCCCTTCGGCAGCAAAAGGCCGGGGCGTTTCCCCGGTAAGGCCTCGCGATCGGTGGCGAGAAAAACCGTGTCACCCGCCGGCAGGGTCACGGGAAACGAGGTGGTGGCATCCAGGATGCGTATCTTGGGACCGGGCAGATCGATCATGACGCCGATGCCGGTGCTCGCGGCCGCCGAGATCGCTTTATGATGGCTCTCGCGATCTCCGTGCGATAAATTGACCCGAAAAAGGTCCACGCCCGCCGCGACCAGCCGCTTGAGAATGGCCGGGCTCAAGCTCGCCGGACCGAGTGTGGCAATCATATGAGTGCGCGCGTTTTCCATTATCTTAAGGGCTGAACCGCTCCTATTCGTTGAGATCAACGACCGCTCGGTAAACCAGGGAAAAGGTAAACGGCGCGAAAAACGGATGAAATCCGTAAACGTCTTCGATGTCCATGTCATCGCTTAACGTCGCCGTATAAAAAAGCATCGAAAGCAGAAGGATATCGTCTTGCCGTCGAAATCCAGGGCGTGTGACAAGGGTATATCCGAGGTTAATTACGGTATGCCGATCATCATCCAAATCGAAGTTGAGTAGCTGTACAAGCGGCGCAAAAGCGCCGATTTCCCTATGCTTCAGAAAAACCATGACCTCGGACTTGAGCAAAAGGCCGTCGTGAACCACACCGGTTCTCCAGTCGAAGGAACGAGCCGGTCTGTTTTCATAACGCGGCGCGTTGACGTTTTGAAAGACAACATAGTCGTTCAAAGGAATCGTAAGCGTCACGCGTCCCTCGGTAAACCACCAGGTTTCGTCAGTCAGGTCGCCATCGTATTCGCGTTCCCGTCGGTGCGCGCTGCTAATCGGCTCATCGGGCTCAAAAGTATGCCCGCGAAATGTGTTGTTTACGCCGATGCCGGCACCGACCGTCACGAGTAAAACCCGTACGTCGAGGTCCACCTGCGACTCGTGATAAGGTACGGTCAGCAGCGAATTAACCCTTAAGTCGATCTCGTTGAATTTCTCGTAAATCGGTATGCGATGCTCGAGCGTAAGCTGCGCTCCCGGAAAGACCGCGTCCACGTCCAAATAGGTACCCCCCGGTTGGACATCCAACATCCAATCCCGGCGCTGCTCGGCAAAACCCGTATGGCAGGTACAAAGCACCGCCGCAAAAAGTAGCCGCGATAGCGACGTTCTGATCTTCATTTCAATATCGGTTGCGCGAGAGCGTTCGGCTGGATTGCCATCGGGAAATATATCGTTGACACTATCATAAGACTCGATACTTTAATTTACAAAATATGGTATTTTCCCTTTGCCCTATTAAAAACCCGGTGCATGCGCGCGAAAAGCCAAGCGTGACGGCGCTCCGGATAACGCTCGCGCGATTGTCGCAGAGCGAACCCATCGCGGGAACTATTCCAGGCGAGGCGAAGCGGCATCGCGCGAATAAGGATTCGCGGAACGACGTGCTTCTTGAAACAAGAGAGCGAAAGGCCGGAGACTCGGGTGTCAATCAGGCTCGACCACAGAAGTTTCCCGCCGAGTCAGCGAGCGGCCGGAAAAATCGAAATCGTCCGGCGATGATCGCGCGAATCGCTCAAGCAACGCTTGTCCTAGCGCTGTTGCTATGGACCTCAGAATGCGACCTGGCCGGAGTCTTTGTAAAAACCCAAGCCGACGTTACCAAGCGAAGCACGGCGCCGTTTACCCACTGGGATACCGAGCTCGTCGAACACGCGTTGGCGAATAACTTGATATTGAGCGAGGGGTTTTTAGAGATTGCCCCCGACTACGAGCCGCTTTTGCTCTTGACCGTGCTGACCTATGTCGGCTACGGGCAAATGTGGCTGGAAGAAAGATTCGCCGCCGCGCAAGCGGCGAGTCGATACGATGAAGCTGAACGTCTGAATCGGCGCTCGGGCTTGCTCTATGACAGGGCTTTAGTCTACGCGAAACGCATGTTGCGGCTGCGAGACAAGGGCTTTGACGCCGCGTTGTCAGGCGGCGAAAAAAGCTTTGAAAAATGGACGAAAGTTAACTTTTACAAAAAACGAGATGCCGAGGTACCTTTGGTGGCGAGTCTTGCGTGGTTCGCCACGATGCAGGCGTCGGATGATGGGGTCGCGGCGGCGACCGACCGGCCGTTTGCGGAAATACTCGCGCGGCGTTCAGTACAACTCGATCCCGGGTTACGAGGGGCGGTAGGGCTGATGGCTCTCGGTATTGTCGAATGTAGCGTGCCCGCGTTTATGGGAGGCATGCCGCAAAAGGGTAAAGCTTATCTACAACGCGCGGCTCGAATCACGAATCGAAAAAATCACGGCGTGCTCGTCGCGTTGGCTGAGGTTTGCGCCGTGCAGCTTCAAGACCGGGCGCTATTCAAGAGTCTGCTTACGGAGGTCGTAGAGGCGAAGGATGTGGAGGAATACCGCTTACTAAACAAGTTCGCGCGACGTAAGGCCGAGCGGCTGCTCGGCCAAATCGACGAGTTGTTCCTCTGATGAAGGCGGCCACGCGACAAGCGATTTACGCGATTAATCTCTCCTTCTATCGTTCAAAAGGCGCCGCCGAATTCGACGCAACGCGGCAATATCCTTGGCCGGGATGGAATCGTTTATTGAGCCTATTGCCGTTTGACATGAGCGATCCTTCGGTGCTCGATATCGGTTGCGGAAACGGACGATTCGCGCTCTTTCTCGACGAGAAGTGGGCTCGGCCGTTTCGATATTTGGGCGTCGACGTAAGTCAACCGCTGCTGAAAATCGCGCGAGCCCGATCTCTCGATCCGAAACGTTTCACTTTCGACGCGATCGATTTTCTAGACCCTCGATTCAATAGCTATCTCGAGCGAGACGCTTTTTCCCTGATCGTGCTTTTCGGCGTGATGCACCACGTACCGGATTTCGAAGTAAGAAGGGGGTTACTCGACACGCTAACGCGCCGTCTCAGCGTCGACGGCCGGCTCGCGGTTACATTTTGGCGTTTCGGCGCCGATCCGCGTTTCCGGCGCAAACTCGTCTCCTGGCGCGCGTACAACCGCGACGCTCGCGAGACGATCGACCTCGACGATCTTGAAGAAGGGGATTTCCTGATGCGCTGGGGTGAACGAAAAGGTGATGTCCGGTACTGCCATTTTTCCAATCAAGAAGAGATCGAACGGCTGCTCGGATCGCTCAATGCACGTTGTACGGAACGGTTTTTTTCTGACGGACGGGGCAATTGCCTTAACCAATACCTTTTGCTTCGCGCGGCGCCGTAAGCGCGAAAACCACAAGGCTCTTTCGGTCCTCGCAAAAAACCTGATATTCTTTAAATCGGATAACGCGTGGAGGCGACCATATGAAAATACGAACCCTAATACTGGGCGCGGGCAATATCGGCGTTGCCATCGCCCATCTTCTAACCGGAACCGACGACTATCAGGTTACCTTAGGCGACAACAATTCCGCCAATCTTCAGAAGATTAAACGAAAGAACCTAAAAAAACGCGTTGTCGATGCGGACAACCCAAAGGCGCTGAGAGCGGCTCTCAAGGATGTCGATGTAGTTATCAGCGCATGCCCCTACCATCTCAGCATTCCCATCGCGGAAGCCGCGCGACGAATGAATGTTCACTACTTCGATATGACGGAAGATGTAGAGACCACAAAGGCTATCCGAAACCTGGCGAAAAAAGCGCGAACCGTCTTCGTCCCGCAGTCGGGATTAGCTCCGGGTTTTATCTCTATCATCACCTATGATCTAACCAAACGGTTCGACCAACTTCGCAGGGTGCGAATGCGCGTGGGCGCTTTACCGATATTCCCTTCAAATGCGCTCAAGTACAACTTAACCTGGAGTACCGACGGTCTAATCAACGAATACTGCAACCCGTGTGAAGTCATATACGATAACGAGCTGCGCGAGGTGCTGCCCTTGGAAGGATACGAGCAGTTTTCGTTGGATGGTATTACCTACGAAGCTTTTAATACTTCTGGAGGGCTCGGCACGCTATGCGATACCCTAAGAGGCAAGGTCGATAATCTCAGCTATAAGACGGTGCGCTACCCAGGTCATTGCGAGTTGATTAGGTTTCTGGTCAACGATCTCAATCTGCGCGAGCGCCGCGAGGTATTTAAGGATGTCTTGGAACATGCCGTTCCGGTTACGACTCAAGATGTCGTGCTCGTTTTCGTCGCGGTGAGCGGCGCACGGGGGAAACAACTGATTCAGGAAACCTATTCGAAGAAGATCTATCATCAAAAGATAAACGGTCGCGAATTAGCCGCCATCCAAATCACCACCGCGGCGGGCGTGTGCGCCATGGTTGACCTACACCGGGAAGGCCGACTTCTAAAAGCGGGCTTCGTGCGTCAAGAAGATGTCGGCCTGCACGATTTCTTGGAAAACCGCTTCGGTCGCTACTATAAATAACAAAGGGAATTCACGATGCAAACCGATCGGCTTTTTGACTCATTGGGCTTGAAGACGAAAACCATAAGTCAGGGCGAGATCAGGGTCACGACACCGATAGATGGATCAATTATCGCTCGCGTTAAGCCGACCGGCCGTAAACAACTAGACGATGCGATCTCGCGCGCGGTTGAATGCTACCGCCAATGGCGGATCGTGCCCGCCCCGAAGCGCGGCGAACTGATACGCCTATTCGGCGAGGAACTGCGCCGCATCAAGAGACCGCTCGCGGAGATCGTCTCGATTGAATCAGGCAAAATTTTAACGGAAGGGCTGGGCGAGGTCCAAGAGATGATCGATATCTGCGATTTCTCGCTCGGTCTCTCTCGACAGCTATACGGGCTTACCATCGCCTCGGAACGTCCCCGGCATAAAATGATGGAGTCCTGGCATCCCTTGGGTCCCATCGGTGTCATCAGCAGCTTCAATTTCCCGGTCGCGGTTTGGTCGTGGAATTTTGCCCTCGCGATAGTTTGTGGAAATCCCGTCTTATGGAAACCTTCGGAAAAAACCCCTCTCAGCGCCCTCGCCTGTCAAGCGGCCTTTACACGCGCCTTGTCGCGCTTCGGTCAAGCCCCTTCGGGGCTTTGCCAGATTCTCGTCGGCGCGCGCTCTATCGGTCGCGCGCTGGTTGACGACACCCGGATTCCTCTTATCAGCGCGACTGGTAGTTGTCGCATGGGCCGCGAGGTCGCTCCGCGCGTCGCGCGCCGGCTCGGGCGATGTCTGCTCGAGCTCGGGGGCAACAACGGCATGATCGTCGCGCCTTCGGCCGATCTCGATCTGGCGGTTCGCGCTATCGTCTTCAGCGCGGTCGGCACCGCCGGCCAGCGATGCACCTCGCTTAGACGCTTAATCGTCCATCACGAAATATATAGCGATTTACTCAAAAGGCTCAAACGCGCCTATCGTTCTATTCGCGTCGGTTCCCCTTTAAATGATCGAACGCTCGTAGGACCGCTAATTGACGAAGCGGCTTTTACAAACGTCCAACACGCTCTGCGACAAGCGCAACGGCAAGGTGGCAAGGTTTTCGGAGGAGCCCGAGTACTTGTCAAACCTTATCCAAACGGCTTTTATCTCTCACCGGCTCTGGTGGAAATGCCGAAGCAAACCGCGATGGTTAAACAAGAGACCTTTGGTCCTATTTTATATATTCTAAAATATACCGATCTCGAATCCGCTATAGATATCCATAATGCGGTTAGTCAGGGGCTATCCTCTTGTATCTTTACAACCGATCTGCGCGAGGCTGAACACTTTCTGTCCGTAAGCGGAAGCGATTGCGGAATCGCCAACGTCAATATCGGCCCGAGCGGCGCCGAGATCGGGGGCGCCTTTGGGGGCGAAAAAGCGACCGGAGGAGGACGCGAAGCCGGCTCAGACGCCTGGAAGAATTATATGCGTCGAGCTACAAATACCGTTAATTACTCCGACGATCTCCCGCTCGCTCAAGGGATTCGTTTTGATCTATAGCGATTCATAGTGGTGGAGATTTCCCCGAGAAACGTTATAATTAAATATAGTAATATTTCTTACAATACATACGTACACCTTACAGGATATGTCAGCGTTATTGTTCTATCCGGAGGATGAATGCAAAACCCACAGAAACACACACTGATCGATCATTTGAATGCGGTTAAGAGCGGTTCACGTGTTTTTGAAAACGTTTTTCAAAGCGTTTCTCGCATGATTTTAGAAGGTCGCATCGACAACGTCGTCGTCAACGGCAAGACCACGTTTGATTTCGCCTTGTTTCGATCCGCTAAGAAACACGTGATCGGCATGTTCGACGAAATCAACAGCTTTGTATCCTACGTAAAAGACGCCGCGGAAGGAGGCTCCTCGGCCGAAATGGCCTTTGTTCTGGTGGGCGAACCCGGTAACGGAAAAACCTTTTTCGTCGAGTACCTTTGCTCCAGATACCGCGAATTTCTCTCTGAAGAGCGCAACCGCCGCTATACGTTTCGCTTTACTAATATTAATAAACTCGAACAATACGGCCGTATCTCGACGATTGAGTCGCAGACCTATGAAGATCCCATGATTCTTGCTCTCAATCTTTTCGACGATGCGGACGATAACCGAGCTTTTCTCTCTAAGAAAATCGGACTGAACGAAAAGCGCATCGATGCTTTGTATGAAAATTACCGCCCGCTCGGCGCCTGCAGCGGTTATATCTGGAACGACATTCGCTCCGCTACCGGAGACGACATCGACGAGATGTTGAAATACGTAGAAATTATTCCGATCCCGCTCACCGAAAGTCTCGGAACCGTAACCGGAAAGTATCCCGCGAAGGATAAAATAACCTCTTCGGCGGTTGATCTACTCGGCGAGGAGTCCATTCAGCGAATGCTGCACATCACCGATACCAATAATCCTTATAAATTTGATTTGCGCCGCGGCGCTCTCGCGCGAGTAGCCGCGGGAGGAATTCACTTCGCCGACGAGATATTTAAGAACAAGCGCGACCTCGTACAGGTTTATTTGGGTGTGATTCAGAACCGCGTGATCGAAATGGACGGTTATAAATGGCCTCTCGATACACTGATAGTAGCGACCAGCAACAACTCCGAATTCTACCGCTTCCTGGCGGAAAAGGAGGAAGCTCCGATTGTCGATCGCTGTCGAATCTGCTATGTATCTCATAATACAAATTATAAATTACAATCCGACCTCACCTCCTACGCGTTAGGCGGCAAGGCGCGAACCACCCTCACCAACGAAAATCTACATCAAGATCCCAATCTCAATTACGCCGCTTCCGTCGCTTTCGTATTAAGTCGCTTGCCGCGCTCGGAAAAGCTCACTCCAATTGAAACGCTTAAATTAGCCGCGGGAGAAGTCGCCGGAGAAAAAAGCATTAAGACCCTGGCGGAAGTCATCGATACGCTCAATCAAGATCCGCAGATCGTCAATCGCTTCGGACAAAAAGGTTTGGGGCAAAGAAACCTCGGCCGAACCATCCAGCTTCTGATCGAAAGCTCCGAGACCAATGAAGGTAACTGTATGTTTGCCTACGATATCTTCAAAGCCACCGAACGCGTGATCTTAGACTACGTCAATGACGCGACGGATAGACAGAAATACTTGGAAGACATCAAGCTGGCCAAAAGCCTATATCGAGAGCGCATTATGACCGAGATGTTTAACGCTTATATGGATGAGCCATACGCGATTCGAAAAGACGTTATGAGTTACGTTAACATGATTATCGGAATCGACGCGGAAAACCTCGGTCCCGATAAGATGTGGAAATACAAGGATCCGCAGACCGGCAAGCTCAAGGCGTTAAAGATAGACCAACGCTATATCACGAGTATCGAGGAACGCCTGGGGCTGAAAACCAGGGAACAATGCGAAACCTTCCGAACCACGATTCGAAAGATATATGGTCAAAAGATATCGGTCGATCCCAACTACGATTTTATGGATAACCTCGAATTGGTTAAAGCGGTAACCGACGTCCGCCTTAAATCGGACATCGCGGGAGCCGGCAGCCTGGTCGGCGCGTTGGCGAACCGCACCAACGAAGAGAATCAAAAATTGTACGACCGTATGGTCAATACCATGCTTAATAAATTGAATTACTGTAGGACTTGCGCGCAGAAGACCATCGAGTATTTCTGTACTCAGGAGGATGAAAGCTAGCCTTTGCACCGGGTTACGGTGAAGGCGTTTTTTTGGACATTGATCATGAAGAAAAAGGCCGAGCATTTGCACCGATCGTTAAAGCGGAAGGGTATGAGCACCGAGCTGCAAAGTCGTATCGCCTCGGAGCTCGATAGTATCGCTAAAAGTCGCGTTATGAATCGTCCTTTCTCGCTTTATCCATCCATCGATAGCGCGTTTATTCCTTCTCAGCATGTAAGCGCTCAGGAGTCAGACAAGTCGCCGGCCAATTCGCCCATAAAACCGAGCGCGCCCGAAGGGCCGGCGGGGATGGTACTCGCTGTACCTGACGGTTGTCGGTGGAAACGTACAAAGCGAAGCGGACTTGAGTCCGCGAAGCTGTACGTCTCCAGCGGCAGTACGGAGGGTTCGAGGGACCCGAGTACGCCGGCCCGAGGACGCTGGGGTGATTCGAATAGAATCGCCCCGGGGTCGGTGCCGGTTTTACGGAATGAATCGGCCGCCGTCGTAGCCGAGCAGCGGTACCCCCGTGAACGGTTACCTCATAATATCTATGATTTCAACGATCAGCGGCCTATTCTAGCTTTAGAACAACCCAAGCCGACCTCGGGAGCGGCGAATAATTCTATCGATCGGCTCTTAGCCCGTGACGATCAACGCGAGAAGGATGGTTTTCCTCGCAAAATCCGCATCGGCAGACTGGTAAAGCCCGGCAAAAGCGGCAAAGGGAACGTCGTCGTCGTGCCGACCACGGTAGAGGAAAAGTTTATGCACGATAACTCCTTCCGTTCCTCCGAGGAAAGCGAGTCCGGCGGATCGGGCGACGGAGAGGAAGGAGAAATTATAGGCGAAGCGCCGGTTCATGCACCCGAGGGGGAAGGATCGGGAGCCGGTCAAGGCGGCGGCGGAGCGCATGAGATAGAGTCCAGCGCGTACGACCTCGGGCGCATACTGACCGAGAAATTCGAGCTGCCGAATCTCAAGGATAAAGGAGCTAAACGAGTATTCACGCGTTACACCTACGATATGTCCGACCGGAACCGCGGCTTTGGACAGGTTCTGGATAAAAAGGCGACCTTACGCCAAGTTCTGAAGACCAATTTCGCTCTCGGTCGTATACCGGACGTTAACGAGATCGAATCTCGCGATTTACTCGTCTCCCCCAGCGATGAAGTTTATCGGATTTTATCCAAAGAAAAAGACTACGAATCACAGGCCATCGTATTTTTCTTACGCGATTATTCCGCTTCGATGATCGGAAAATGCACCGAGCTCGTGGTTTCGCAACATATCCTGATCTATTCCTGGCTGTTGTATCAATACGCAAAACGAGTTGAAACGCGGTTTATCCTTCACGATACGGAGGCGAAAGAAGTATTCGATTTGCACACCTACTCGAATTCATCGGTTGCCGGCGGAACTCAGGTCTCATCGGCATACAGGCTGGTGAATCAGGTCGTCGAAAAGGAAGGCCTGGCTCGAGATTATAATATCTACGTTTTTCACGGAAGCGACGGGGACGACTGGGACGCCAAGGGCGAACAAGCCGTTCCCGAACTAGTGAAAATGATTGGCTATGTCAGCCGAATCGGGATCACTATCATCAAACATTCATATGCCGCCTCTCAAGCCACGGGCGTCGAAAATTATGTCCGAAGCTCAGGTCTGTTAGAGAAGCATCCCCATTCGATCCGCCTCGACGCCATTACCGAGGACGCCTCCGAAGGCCGTCTGATCGAAGGCATTAGAAACCTAACGACTCAGGACGCGAAACTTCACTAGTCGATGCGATAGGGATAATCATGGAGCTAATCGATCAACGAACGAAGAAAATAATGGAAGGATGCAAGGAGAGAGCTCGCGACGCCGGCCTTTGCTTCGAAGACGAGACCTTGGAATACATCGTAACCAATCGCGATCTGATCGAGCTCAATCCCAAATTGATGATTCCGACGTTATACGACTATTGGGTTCACGACGTCGAGGTTCTGCGCGAAAAAGGCCGCTACGAGCTCTATCCTTCTAACCCTTACGAAACCGTCATCAACACTCGTCCGGCGATTTCGTTTTATAATGACAACAACCCCGATTGGATGAACGTGATGATATTCTATCACGTTTTGGCTCATATCGATTTCTTTCAAAACAACCTGTATTTCAGTCGAACCTGGGACTATGATTTCAACGGTCAGGCTTTATCCGACAAACGTCTGATAGCGAAACTACGCTCCGAAAAAGGCCGTTGGGTGGATTACGTGATTGAATTCGGACGCGGAATCGATAATATCGTCGGCTATTTTTCCGACCTTTCGCGTAACGAGCTTCAGAGCCGAAAGGCGCGAACAAGCGCCTTGGACTACTATTTCGATGTCTTTTTGCAGTCGAATAAAAATGTCAAGGCGAGCGAATACTTGAAGGAAGTCGAAAGATACAACGATTGTCAGGAACGCTATCCTTCTGAAGCCGAAGAGGTTTTTTTTCCCGAGGTTTACGCGAAATACCCGGAATTTCGTACCGTTTACGAAAAAAGTCTGGAGGAGAAAATAGAAAGGCACGAGGACGTCCTGCAATTTCTCATGGAGCACTCGCTTTTTCTGAAAAAGGAAGAGAACATTTGGATGAAATCGGTGCTCCAGGTGATCCGGAATACATCGATTTTTTTTCAACCGCAAATACGCACGAAGATCATGAATGAAGGCTGGGCCAGTTATTGGCACGAAAAGCTTTTCCTGACCGACGATCGAATCAATGGAAAGGAGGTCGTATTCGCTCGCACTCACTCCGGCGTCACCTCATTACCGCGTATTGGGATCAATCCCTACGCGCTGGGTATGCGCTTGTTTCAATATATTGAAGAGCTAAAAAGTAAAGGTAGGTACTCGATTAAGTTTCGAAAGCTTCGAGACGCTCAGGAACGCGAAGAATACGACGACGGTTCATACGACGGAAAGAGTTTTATTTATGAGACTCGCGAAAAATTGTGTGATTACACCTTTATTAATTCTTTTATCGATCAGGACTTCATTAATCTATATAAGCTCTTCGTCGCCGGAAGGCGTCTCAATAAAGATAAAATGGTTTGGGAGTACTATGTAAAAAGCAGAAAAGCGGAGGACTACCGCTTGATGATCGAAAACAGCCTGTACCATCCTCCATACATCGACGTCGATATTGAAAAATGTAACGACAAAACGCTTTATCTAGTGCATCACTTTGAGGGGAAACCGTTGGTTCAGGAATTTATATCAAACACAATGATGGGAATCGAATACCTTTGGGGAGATGCGGTTCAGTTAGAGACCAGCGAGGTTGAATCGATCAGCAATCCGCAATCGGTAGAAGAAGGAGCGGATCCCGAGATAAAATGGCAGCGCGTCGTATATACGATGAAGGATCGAAAACTCTCAAAAATGGTTTTACATTAGTCTGATTATTTTGTCGCGATCAAAAAGCACAGCCTTGAAAAGCGCATGAAAAATAGTAATAAATCCATCAATATCGCGCTACAGAACCTGAGTCTAAAAATGAAGGATATGGGGCCCGGTCCGACCTTGACCTTCGAGGAATTTCTCAGAGAAACCCTGGAAAAACCTTCGGTCATAATACGAAACGTTTTTCAGGTGTTTCACGATCTCGTGTCAACCTATCTCGGAGAGGGCGTTGATGAATATCCGGACGATCCGGAATCCATCCATTACGTTTTCTACGATTGTAGCAAGCTTTTTGTCGAAGGAACTGATCGCCCTTTTTTTGCCGATCGCCTTTTTGCTAATAAGCTCATGCATCTTATCAGGGCTTTAAAACAAGGGTCTCAGCAGAACCAAATCTATATCTTTAATGGCCCTCCGGGCGGAGGCAAGAGTACCTTTCTCAATAACCTTCTGATCAAATTCGAAGAATACACGAATACCGAGGCCGGCTTGCGCTACGAGACCGTTTGGAAACTCGATCCGGCGTCGCTCGGAACCGTAGGAAATATTCAACAGCGGACCTTGGCGGAAAGGCTGGCGCGCGTTCTATATCGAAATCCGGATCAGGACGAAACCGAAGAGATCGAAGAGCCGGAAACCGTCTATCAAGATAATTTCATCGAAATACCGTGTCCGAGTCACGATAATCCTTTGTTGATGATACCTAAAGAACATCGCGCGACCTTTCTAAAAGATCTTTTCAAAGGGACGCGTTTCGAAAAAGAACTCTTTTCACGCAAGGACTATGAGTGGATTTTTCGGGATAATCCCTGCACAATCTGTAGCTGTCTATACCGAGCCGTGCTCGATCGAGTAAAAAGCGTCGACCGCGTTCACTCGATGCTGTTCGCGAGACCGTATCGATTTAATAGAAGACTGGGAGAGGGAATCAGCGTTTTTAATCCGGGCGACCCTCCCCTACCCCAAAAAGCGATTAATAATCCTCACTATCAACAACGTATCAATAATCTATTTCGCGATAGTAGAGAAGTTCGATACGTTTTTTCGCGATATGCGAAAACCAATAACGGCGTGTTCGCGATAATGGACGTTAAGTCTCACAACACGCAACGTCTGATTTGGCTGCATAATATCATTAGCGAAGGCGTGCATAAAGTCGAGGATATTGAAGAAAACGTCAGCTCGATGTTTCTCGCGGTAATGAACCCGGAAGATCAAAAGAGTTTGGACGACTTTCAGTCTTTTTCCGATCGTATTGAGTATATCCGGATTCCTTATGTCATGGACATCAATACCGAAACGCAGATCTACCGCAATACGTTCGGCGATCGCATCAACGATAGTTTTCTCCCCAGAGTATTGCACAATTTCGCTCGCGTTATCATTTCGACGCGCCTCAACAAAGAATCAAATGCCTTAAAGGAATGGATCAGTGATTCCAAAAAATACGATTTGTACTGCGATAGAAACTTGTTACTGTTAAAAATGGAGATATATACCGGTTATATTCCATCTTGGCTTACGCAAGAAGATCGAAAAAAGCTCACGGCGCAGAGAAGGCGGAGAATAATCGCGGAATCGGAAACCGAAGGAGCACACGGTATCTCAGGACGCGATTCGATTAAGCTATTTAATGAATTCTACTCTAAGTACGCTAAAGAAAACAACTTGATCAATATGTCGATGCTGCATAACTATTTTATTCATGTTCGAAAAGATATTAGCGAGCTTATCCCTGAAGGATTCTTGGATTCTCTGATTCAGATGTATGATTACACGGTTTTACAGGAGGTGAAGGAATCTCTCTATTGGTACAACGAAAAACGGATTTCGAGGGATATTCAAAATTACCTCTTCGCGATTAATTTCGACCTCGGCGCCGAACAAACGTGTACCTACACCAAAGAAAAACTCGAAATCACCGAGGAGTTGCTCGAAGGAATCGAAAAACGGCTGTTAGGCACCTCTTCGTCGAAAGCCGAGCACGAGGAATTTCGCGCTGAAACCCAAAAAGAGTATACGTCGAAGACGCTCACTCAAGAAATCATGGTGGAAGGAAAACCGATTACGCGCACGAAGATCTACGAAGCTTTGAGAGACAGATACGTTTTTCATCTCAAGGAGGCCGTGCTCGATCCGTTTCTTGAAAACGAGAATTTCCGCCGAGCGATAAAGGACTACGGCGAAAAGGAATTTAGAGCGTATAGTCGTAAAATTAGAAACGACGTAAAGTCGCTGATTAAAAAGCTGCAACAAAAAAGCGGTTATACGGAACAGGGAGCGAAGGAAGTCTGCATATACGTCATCGATAAGGATCTTGCTAAAAAGTATAAGACAACCGACTAGAGCCCTATAAGGAGGCCGGTCAAAATAAACCTTAACGTTGCAAAAAACGTCGAGCGGAAACGCGAAAAAGGCGATGAAATAAGGGTGCGCGGAACTTTTTTTGGGCCGCAGCTTAGTGCACCCTAAGTGAGGTCCAAAAAAAGTGAGCACACCCTTA
>JAFGIB010000078.1 GCA_016929805.1 Deltaproteobacteria bacterium
AAATATCCCTAATATTCCTGCGGTTTCGCTCAATCGGTAATATGACACTCCATCCCAATCTGGGCGAAAAAATGTAAAATTATTTTTTCGCGAGCCCTAAGGGCTCGCGAAAAAAAGTTCACTTTTAGCATCCCCTCTCGGGGCCAACCGTCTCATCTCCTCAATCGCGGAATCCTCGAAAAAGCGTCTGCTATTGCTGCGGTTCCGCTCCGTCGTCGATAACACATTTGACCCCGAGCCGGGCGTGAAAGCGCGTTCCTGATCGCCTTTTCTTTGTCGGGCGTGTGACCTCTCACGATTAGCGCGCGTCGAGACCCGGTGTTTTCAACGCGCAATTGAAGATAATCGCCCGCGATGTTAGTAAAGCGCTTGGATCCGCGCCCTCCCTCGATTTCGCCTCAGCGTCGGATTCAATCGGCGATATTTATGACAGCCAAGACCAGACTAACGCGCTTCGCCGCCCGATGGGGCATCATCGGGTGCCTGGTCTTTGGGATAGAAACAACAAACGCGCGAGCGAGCGAAGCGACCTCGGTGCTATCGTCGTCGGCTGACGAGTTGTGGGCACCCTATCTGTTGTTCAGCGGCGCGACGGCTCTAGCGGACCGGTCCGAGCTACAAGTCGACGGCTTTCACCTCGGGCTCGCAACTCTTTGGTCATTGCTGACTATCGCCGAGAGCCCGCGATTGAGGCTGGAAACCATGCTGGGGCTCGACGCCTTAGGGGGTAGCTGGGATAACGGTTATCTATTCAGCCTGGGAGTCGATTGCGGCGTGGCGTTACGAGCGGGCTCCGCGAGCGCGGCTTTCTTCGCCATGGCGACCTGGTTGCCTGCCATGTTGATAACCCAACCCGCGAGCGCCGATACCTATACGACACCTATCGGGTATCGTTTACTTATCGGTATGAGCTGGTATCAAAACAACTTCGGGCTAGGTTGGCGCAGCATCGATCGCGCGCAAGGATATCCCTACCGCGCCCTCGAGGGGTTTTTCGGCATCGGCTTTTAGGGCGTATCGACTCGCCGGTCAGCGGCGGGTGAGGTTCTGTATTCGAAGCTGGCAAACGGGCCGATACCGGGAAGTGAAGCGGGACCGATACGCCTGACTCCAATGTCATAGTAGGGATCGAGCGTAAGATCCAAAGTCCAATAATTATAGCGTCTTATGGCTTGGCATTGCCTTTGCAGGATCGTTGGTTACTCAGCTTGGCGTTATCTTAATCGCTTAACTTAGAGTTAAATCAGCAGGGCCGACTTAGATAACTTACTCACCGCCAGACAACACTAGATTCGATTCAAGTTGGATCGCAAACTAGTCGTTGTCTTTTTTAATTGGCGCTGTTTTTCCGAAAAAGCCGGGGGACGAGCGGTGGTTTTTATCGGGGCTTTTCGCTTCAAGCGGCCGGCGCGCGCCCGGTTTTTGCTCTCTGTTTTTGACCAGCGTCTTTTCTGCGCATAAAGTTTCGGCTTAAACCATAAGACTATAGCTCGAATTCAAACTGCGAGCGAGGTGGGCTACCCGAATGCGGACACGCGGTGCACGGTTTTTCTTTTTATTCGTACTACTACTCTGTAGCAGGGCAATGGCTGAAAAAGCGGCTGTTTTGCCTCCTTACGCGGATCGCGCGATCGAACCCGAGCAGGTTGAGTTGATCACGTGGCTCGTGGCGGACTGGCTGAGAGAGAGAGGCGTCGAACCGATTATGCCGAAAAACGCGGAGTCCGAGTTGTCTCTCGAACCGCGGCAATGCCGCAAAACGGATTGCGTTCCGAGCTATCTCAAGAGGATTCAGGAGGCCGAGTACGCGGTGGTGACGACGCTCGCCTCGGGCACCGCGGGAAACGGCGTCGCGCTGGTAACGATCGCCTTTGTCGACGGCGACGGAAAAAGCTATGAGCAAGAGTGGCCGGCCGGCGAGCAGATCGAGCTCGCGGTCGACGCGGCGCTGACACACGGCTTTACCGCATTTCTTAAAGCGCAAAGCGAGATCGTCGCGGTACGGGCGGAAACAAATGAGAGCAAACCGGCCCCAATTGTCGAGTCGCGGCCGGCCGCCGACCCTACGAGCGCGGAAATCGAACCACTTGACGAACATTCCGAGGATCAGGCCAGCGTCTGGAACTACGTTTTGGGCGCAAGCTTACTCGCCGGTTCAGTACCGCTGATTCTATTTCCCGCAATTACGGCGATAAAGGATGGTGAATGCTGGGAACGAGATCCGTGGGATCGATGCAACAGGTTTTTTTTCGGCACCAGAAGCATTGTTCTACTCGCCTTGGGCGGCGCGTCGTTGGTTGCCGGATCGGTGTTTGTTTTATTCACGCCGATTACAGTACAGGGCGAACTATCCATAGAAGACGGACAAGGCGTTATTCGGCTCGGCGGTAGGTTCTAAGTTTGACTCCAACCTTGCAGCAATCCCGCGGGTCTAAGCCGCTTCGCTCGCGAAAAACCGTCTTAAAGAGGCATCTCGGGCAGCTTTCCGCGACGGATTCGGCCTCGAGAGCCGCCCGCGAGCTCTTCGACACTGGTCGGTGGCGGTTCGAGTTACTCGCTGTTTGTCAGCGCGTTTTTTTAGACTTTGAAGAGATAGAAAATCCGGGTTGAATCCGGAGCGAAAACGAAATAATTCTGCGACATCGTTTTTTTTCGCAACCGATCGGCGCAATGGCCGATAGGGGGTACAGAACAGAAATTTCACTCTGAGGAAGCTTTTTTGCTCTTATCTATGACACGGCTTACCGACCGAGCCTCGCTTATTCGGCGCTTACGACTCATCGCTTTTGGAGTTATTTTTTGTGGATTCTTATCGATCCCCTCGACAAGCATCGCGCAAGAGCCCCTATGGCTCGTCACACAGATAGGCTCTTCCGTAAAGGCGGAGAGGGAATACGCGCAACGGATAGTCAGCTTGCTGCGCGCTCGCGATCTCGAGGTGATCGACCCGGACCGAGCCGCGTCGATTTTTGAGCATCGGCACTCCAAGGCGCCGGTTTCGTTGCCGCCTGATGAGCTGGAAAAACTGCAGCGTGCGATCGAAACTCTCTCCCACCACCTCGCTTTGGAGAACCTCGCGGAAGCGCAGCAATCGCTTAAAGTTCTCAAACAGCTCACGCCCGATGTCGCGGACTATCTCAACCGGAAAATGGTGCAGGCCGAGGAACTTTTTCAAGCCTGTTTGCTCACCGCGCACTTATTGAGAAAAGGCGGCCAGAGGGAAAAGGCGTATCAGCAGATCGGCGACTGCGTGAGAACTTTTCCTGGTTTTGAGCCGAATAAGGAGGACTACCCGCCTCATATCATTTCGATTTTTTATCGCGCCGCGGCCGAGATAGACGCGACCACTCCCGCGACCGTGCAGATCAGCGTAACCTCGGGTGAAGGCTGTCGAGCGCGAATCAACGGTGTCGATTGGGGCCCGACCCCGACGAAGGTGCCCGGTATTCGCGCGAGCCAGGTGCGCGTGCAAGTGGAATGCGGCGAAAGCCCCGGGAGGATCTATACCAAACAGATCCAACCGGGAAACAACAGCTTTGTCTTCGACCCTCGATTTGATCAAGCGGTTCGCAGCGAGGGCGGACTGTTGCTTCAATACGCTAGCGCGGAAGAGAGCCGAAAGTATCGCTGCGAGGACACCAGTCGAATCGCCGATGTGGTCGGAGCGCGGCACGTGCTTCAGCTCGATCTACAAAGCCAACAACTCTACCGTATCGACGTTGCCAGCCGGTCACAGCTCGCGGGCGAGCGGTTTACCGCGGATACGCTTGCGAACGCCGTGGACAAGCTGCTGTCGGTCGAGGTTCCGGAGCCGCCGCGAGAAATCACAACGAATGCCGGCCAAGAAGACGCCTTTGCCGCCGCCGATCGATCCCACGGCGACTATAAAACCATGGCCTGGGGTTATACCGGGGGGGGTCTTTCGATCGTTTCACTGGCCGCGGGTTGGATCTACTGGGCAATCCGCAGAGGCGAGCGCAGTGACTTTCTGCGATCCGGGGAAAGCGGGCAATTCCAGGGTTATGAAGCTGCAACGTTGATCTTCGCCGGCCTGGGATCCGCCGGGCTGAGCGCCTCGATGGTGGCGATCTTACCCGAGCAGAAAGAGGTGCCCTGGTGGTCGTGGCTGGCCGGAGCCGGAGGGGTTGGGTTGGCCGCGTACGGAATATACATTTGGCAAAAGGAGGAGTTTAGCTGTCTACAATTCGGCGAGGATGACTCGTGTATTCGATCCTCATATGTCGATACCCTAACGGGTCCCTTTCTCACTCTGCAGAGTTTGCCGCTCTTGGCGGTGCCGGCCGTTTATCTCGCTCGCCATTTGTGGTTTAACAAAAGCGATTCGTCGGCAGGCGCGCGATTCGAATTTCGCGCGGGTCTCGGTTCGATCGCGCTCGACGGGAGGTTCTGAAGCGAGATGTCATATTTTGTTAGGTTGTGGGTATTTTTAATTCTTTTAGTGGCCGCCTCCGGCGCCTCCGCCCAGCTTCGAGATCCCTTGCCGCCGGGCAGCACCGTGGCGCTGCTTCAGCCCGGGGGAGACGTCGAGCCGCTGGGTTTAGAGCAGACGATCGTGACCGCCGCGTTGGATGCCCTTCGCTCGATGAGCTATTTAGCGATTGCTCCGGAGCAGGTGGCCGAGGAGCTCAAGCTGGTGGGAGACGCCTCTTGCCTTGTGCCCAAGGGATGCGACCAGGCCAAGGTGCTCGACGTCTTGGGTGTGGACGCCGTGGCCTCGGTGGTGGTTTGGTTGGACGAGGAGGGCAAGCGACCGAATCACGTTATCGTAAAGATCACCCGGCCGGCGAATTGGGGCGTGGGCGAGGTTCGTATCGAAGATCGGGGGCTGAACCACGCGGTCGGCGTCGCGGTTGCCGAGGCGCTTCGGGATACGCAGGTGCGCCACCATGTCATGCTTCGCGTTGAGGCGACGCCCGAGAACGCGAGAGTCGAGATCGATCATCGCCGGGTCGGCGACGCGCCCGCAGTGCTTGAAATCGCCCCCGGCCGGCGGGTGATAACCGTCAGCGCGGACGGTTATCAGACCGAGTCCAACTACGTGGACGTTCCCGCGAACGTGACCGGAGCGTATATATACAAAATAAGCCTCAGCCAGTCGCGAGAACACTCTCCCCGGCTTGAAGCGGCGGATTCGCTTCGCGGCGATCCGCTCTTGGACAACCCGAGCCCCGCTTCTAGCCCCTGGAACTACGTCATCGGGTCCGGCCTGTTGGTGGCCTCCGCGGCGCTGTTGACGCCGGCTCTCATCAACGCGGTCAATGACGGCGACTGTTATGAAAAAGACGAGTTCGGTCGCTGCAACCGATACCTTTTCGGTGTTCAGAGCACGCTGTTGATGTTAGCCGGATTGGTGGCGCTCGCCGGTGGCGTCGCCTTCATCTTGTTCGAGCCCATCGAGGGAAACGAACCCATAACCCTTGGATTCGGGCCGAGCAGGCTAAAAATAAACGGAAGGTTTTGACCGGGACTAGAAAAACCCGCGGATATGGTCATCATCGCTTTATCGTTTTTGACAGCTTCGATGATTAACCCCCCACGAAAGAGAGAGCAACATGGCGGATAAATCGATTCATATAGCAGCCTTGGTAATTCTTTTCGGCGTCGCGGCTTGCGAGTTCAAAAAAGACCCCGATTTTAACAAGCCGCCCGAGGACGCGGATATTGATGCATCTCAAACAGAATCGGGAGCGC
>JAFGIB010000079.1 GCA_016929805.1 Deltaproteobacteria bacterium
CTCGCGCCGGCTCGTCAGGTACAGCAAGTACCATCCTCGCCGGCCCTGCGGGCGCGCTCGGTTTTACGGGCGAATTGGCCGCCGACTCGTTTGCCCCCCTGAACGCTTACAAAAACGTCGAGCGGAAACGCGAAAAAAGCGATGAAATAAGGGCGCGCGCTTAGGAGGCCGGAAGAGATGGAATTGCCGACATCGGGCGCGAAAGCGAAGCGCGACCGCTCCCGTACGCGCAATTGGCAAGGTGATTGAGAACAGCCTTGTATGGGGTTAGAAACTGGAGGGGCAATCCGGGATCGAGGGGCAGGCGGGGCAGTTTGCGACCATGCACTCCATCGCCGAGTTGGCCGAGCGGCATGGTAGCTGGGTCGCCACGGAGGTTTCGCTTAAACATCCTGCCAGAGACAGGCAATTCAGATCGAAAGGCCCGCCACAACTACAGTCCGGGCATGACGCTAAAAGCTCCTGGCTGCAAGGACCGGTTAGAAGATTCGTGCCGAGGGTCGTATCGCAGGGCGGCGGGTTACAGACAACGCAATCTTTTCTCGCTTTGTTTGCTATCGCGCACTGCAGCAAGGTGATCGCGGTCTCTCCATTCGACGCCAAATGATCGAATTGCGTAAGGCAGCTCGCGCAGATGCAATTAGCGCACTCTTGGGAGATTTGCTCGGCTCCTTCATAGGGATTGGTTTTCAAGCTATCGATGACATTCATCGGACACTCGAGCCGTATCTCGCATTCGGGAAAGTCCGTTAAGTCTATGCAATTATATTTCTCCATCCCCTGCCTCACTTGCGCGCAGCACTGCTTGAGTTGATCACCGGACAAGCACGAGCAGTCGCCAGGTATTTTGTCGTTCCCGCTGCCTCTGATGAGAACGCATATGGTGAGCGCACAACCCGACAAGCCCGCGCAATTCGGTTCAGGGACATCGCAGACCGTTGGAGCGCTGCCGCCGGAAACAGGGCCGCTACCGCCGGTAGCAACGGCGCCGCTTGCCGCGGCGCTGGCGTTTCCGTTTTCGGCATAGCTTCCGGCGGTAATAGGGCTGCCGCTCGCACCGGCGGCGTTGCTCGCTTCGCTCGTCGCAGCTTGTCCGGCGCCCGGAGGACTTCCCGCGTTTGTATCCCCGCCCGAACCGGTCCCGACGGTTGTCGTGCTGGCCGTACACGCGAGAAGGACAAACGACACGACGACAAAGGCGATCGACTCACAAAACTCCCTGGCTTGATATAGTTGTATGCTCATAACCGTTACTGCTTCGTAAATCGAATATCGTCGACTTTTTCTCAATGGCATACGAAGCTGGAAGAGGCATCGGGCCCGTTTCCGGTCGAGCCGAGCCTGTCTTAAGTCACCTAGCCGCGAGGCTCACTAATAGAACTTACAAATAGATGCCGGAGTAGATAGATAAGATACGTTTTGGTTATGCCGCGCGGCCGGGCGTCGGTCTATCGCCGACAAGAAACCAATATCCACGGCGAGCGAAAAGGCTACTCTTCTTCTGTCGCCGTGACGGCAAAAAACGCGTGCTTTTTCGACGGTCGCTAGTCGAGACGAAAAGCGCCGTTTTATATCGTCGAAGCGAAATGAGAGGGAGATTCTTATTCCCCTACGGCTCTCTAGAACAATCCCCGTTGCCGTTCAGATTTAGATGTAAAAATACAATATTATCAAATTATGATAGAAGGTGTGGCTCAAACTGACACAATTTCGCACATAAAAACACACGAAATTATACATTTCTTGCACACGACTACACGCGGCTACTCGTGTTACATACCTAATGAAAACTATCCCAATTATAAAGTGGACTGCTCGATGACGCTTCGCTGGAATTTTCGCTTCGCTAAAGCTGACAGAACGAAAAGCAATTCAAGCAGTCGAGTTTATGAACGGCCGGAGAAACGCGTAGAGAAGAGTTCGATGTCTTTTGGAAATAGGCGGCGGTTTTCTTTGGCTCGCCCGGTGATTCAGCGAGGGTAATTCAAGAGCGTGGTCGTGCATCGAGTCATTTATAACGGATAGCCTACCGAACGAGAAAAGTGGACAAAAAAATAGGTACAGCGGGGCTTCAATCCCGAAACGACGTCGGGAGGGTCGCTACGGGGCCGCACCTTAGGGTGCGGTTTATTCAAAAGGCGACCATGGGACGCCCGCGATTAGGAAAGAGGTGAACAATGAAGGTTATTAACTATAGAGGAAAAGCGGATAGACTATTCAATCGGGGGGTTATGAAATACCGACGATTTGCCGCTACTGCGCTAATTGGGGGCTTTGTCTTTGCAGTCGCCTGCGTTGAAGAGAGCAAAAACGCGGACGCGGTGACTGGAAGTGACTCTGCAGTGCCCGCGTTGGGTTCGGGGGGGTCGGGTGATGTCCAGATAGTGGAAACCGGCGGTACCTCTAAAGCGCCTAAGCAGAATACGGGAGGCGCCGGCGGAGCCGGAGGAACTAGCGTAACCCGTGAAACCGGTGGCGCCAAAGCTGAGCCGGATGCGACGGTCCTAGAACCATTAGACTCCGGCCTCGATGACGGCAACGCGCCGGAACCAACGGTCGATGCCGCGACGGAGCCGCAAACCGATAGCACGATTCAGACCGGGAGCGGAACTTGTTGCCCGGACGGGAACTGCCTGTGTCACGGCCCGGATCCCACGGAGCTGACATCTACCAGCGGACCCTTTCATTCGGAGAGCTATAGCCTTGCCGGCGCCGGCTGCGTGTTCTATCCCACGGACGCCGAACCGCCCTTTGCGGCCGTGGCGGTTGCCGACGGATTCATGGGCGCCGGAGGGTGCATGAGCTTTCAGACGGGTCAATGGGGACCTTTTTATGCCTCCTGGGGTATCGTCGCCATGATCGTCAATACGGGTGCCGCCGACGTTCCCCAGATGCGCGCATCCGCGCTGCTGAGAGGGGTCGAGGCTTTCAAGGCGGAAAACGAGAACAGCGGCAGCCCCCTATTCGGAAAGCTCGCCGGACGGTACAGCACCTCGGGATTCTCGATGGGAGGAGGTGGCACGACGATCGCCTCCAGCCAAGACTCCACGTTATTTAGCTCGGTCGCCATTATGCCCTGGGCGCCGACGGGTAATGGATTGACGGTGCCCACTCTGTTTATCTGCGGATCGATGGACGCTCTGGCCGGCTGCGCCATGATGGGGACGCCCGCTTACAACGCGATGCCTGAAACCACCCCCAAGATGCAGGTGACCATCGCTTCCCCCCATATGGGTCAACCCTCTTCCGGCATGGGCGTGTCAGGGCAGTACGGTCTCGCCTTTCAGAAGGTCTTTTTGGAAGGCGACGAGCGCTGGCGGCCGATACTGCTCAGCGGTAATCACGACATGACCAATATCGAGCTTCAGCCGTAATCGGGCGCTGAACATCGGGGATAAGACCTTATCGCCGGCGAGTACTCGAGCTTGGGACTCGCCGGCGGAAGGTCATCGGGGACAAAGAGAGACGCCGGCGTCCGATCGCGGTGGCTAGGGCAAAAAAATCGCCGGAAAGTGGTTCGAAGAGCGAAAAGCGACGATAAAACTCGATTTCGAGATCTATCGCTTCGCTCGGTGAGACTCGAATAGAGACAGTAAATCGTTTCGATCAAGCGCTCGTTCGAGTTGGCCGAGCAGCCATCGCACCCGATCGTCGTCAAATTGGGAAATATTAGCGCTGAGAATCGACGATACGTCTTGTAGGTCTTTGGGGCGCGCGGACAGGATTTTCATGACCACGATGTCTTCAGCGCGCGCGACCGGAACTTCTAGCCCCTTCTCGATTTCGACTCTAATTCTTCCTTCGAAAAAAACCTCTTCTATTCCAGGCCCGGAGAGCACCACATCGACCGGTGTCCCTGTTGGCTTGTAGACCATCGGTATTACACGCGTTCGCTCGATAAAACCCTCGTCGTCAAACCGAGGCTCGAATCCCTCCCCTCTTAAGGCATCGATTAAAACACGGTAGGTTTGGTTCGCGATATCGACGGTGATGTCGATATCCTCCGAGAACCTCACCGCCCCGTGAAGAATAGCCGCCTGCGCTCCGAACAGGTACCATCTCATACCGAGCGATTCTACCGCCCGAGCCAGCGCCGCGTAGATTTCAACGTCCGCGGAATACATCGCGCGTTTTCTCGAATTGACTTTTTAAAGCGACATGAGCGAATAAATCGTCCGCGCGTCTATCCGGGGTACTGCCTTCCGGATGTAAGGCTCTCCAATGTCGATATAATCGCCGGGCCGCGGCGTGTGCCGCCGCACGACCGCTTTGTCGAAACCTCTCCACTAAGAACTCTCGCTTCTCGCGACTAATCAGGTCCCAGGGCCTATCCGCGTAGGCTCGTAGATCGGTTGGTTTCAGCGGTCTACTCATAACGAAATATTACGATTTCGGCTCGAATAAAGCAATTTGTCTCAGCCTTTTCCCCACGCCTTTCTCGCCCGCGCCTCGTCGTTCGGAAAGCGCGCGTGGTGCTGGTCCGAGGACAGAAGCCGGAGTATCCGGTGCCTGGCGCAATAGGATACAAGGCGAGACGCCGGCGATCGATCGCGCGGGGCACTGGATAATAAAAGCTTTCTTTGAAGGATGACAGAGCATCTCATTGCGGTATCATTTTGACCGACAATGAAAAAGATCTCAGATAACGTTTTTCTACGCGTATTCACGGTCGCGTTTGTATCGGTCGCGTGTTCTTCCCTCGAGCCCATCGTCACGTGTGAATCCAGGGGGGAGATTCGGGTTATCTGCGGGCTACAGAATCCGGAAGACCTCGCGGTTGTACCCGGCGGCCGATACATCGTGGTGAGTCAGTTGGGTTCCATTCACGATGGCGGTGGGCGTCCCGGAAACATAGCGCTTTTGGATCTATCCACGGAAAAAGTATCCTCGCTGTTTCCCCAAGCTGGAATCGGCACCGAACCGCTCATATACCAGGGTCCGGATTGGGGAGACGAAAATTGCCCGGGACCTCCAACCAAGGCGTTCAATCCGCACGGTATTGATCTTTCGACCCGGACAGACGGGAAACAGCAACTATTAGCCATAAACCACGGGGGTCGCGAGTCGGTCGAATTTTTCGAGCTCATTGAAAATCAGAAAGGCATTGAGCTTATCTGGCGAGGGTGCGCTATCGCTCCTGATAATAGCTTTCTTAATGATGTGGTCGCGCTGCCTAACGGCGGTTTTTTAGTAAGCCATATGTTTCCTAAAAGCCACGGGCTCACGGCGCTCTACCATAACATTCGAGCGATTTTGGGCAGCGATACCGGCCATGTCTTCGAGTGGCGGAGAAACAGAGGTTTTAAGCAACTGGCCGGCACCGATGCGCCCTTTCCAAACGGTATCGAGGTGTCAGAAAACGGAGATGATATTTATTTAAATGTCTATCACGGAAATCAGGTTCGGCGCGTTTCCCGAGCTTCGGGTAAACCCTTGGGCGAGATCACCGTGCCCCACCCCGACAACATAACCTGGAGCGACGAAGGTCGGCTGTTGGTGGCATCGCATATCGCGCGGGCGATAGAGGTAGCAAAGTGTTTCGCCATCGAAAAAGGCGCTTGCCCCGTCGGCTTTGAAGTCGTTGAGATAGCGCCGGATCTCTCGAAGAAAAAACGGCTCTTTCAAAATCAGGGACCGCCCATGGGCGCCGGAACGGTAGCGGTATCGCTGGGAAACGAGCTTTTTATCGGCTCGTTCAAAGCGGATCGAATGCTTAGAGTAAAACGATAGAATGTAACCGTTCAGGGGGGTACTGCTGTTTGACTACGACGGCGGCCAATTCATCCCGTAAAACCGGCTTTCGTCCTCGCGCCGGCGTAC
>JAFGIB010000080.1 GCA_016929805.1 Deltaproteobacteria bacterium
AGCACGGCAGCTTGAGAGCATGAAAACTATCCAAATGCAAATAAGAAACTAACGCTCCCGGGTTGATTTTTTCTGATGAATTGGCCGAACGATTACTGGGTAAATGCCCTGGCACCGTGCGACAGCCCCTTGGACCCAACCGGCAATCCAACTCATGATACTCTTAGTATGGAACATGTCGGCACTACGGTTTGGGAGTCTGTCGCGAGCTTTTACGGTGCGGCTGCCTTCAATAGTATGGATCAGACGGATTGTTGGTTCGGTGCTATCAACTGCCAGTCTGGGCAAACCGTGCCAGATTTCCCCTTGGCATACATGGAGAATAAATGCGCTCCGGTCCCGCCCGCTACTGACTTTGATTACATGGGCGTAGAGATCGATTGGCTTCGACAACTCTGGCGCGTTCGGACAGCAAACGGTATTAATCACCCGTCGACAAACGATATGTTGAACTGGATCGACATCGCGCCCAATTTTAATTTACTAAACGGCTATCAAGCCCTCGATCAGTCCGCGAATACGGTGGGCGGATATCTAAATGCTATCTGGGACGCGAACAAGGCTATTAACGGGATAGACTGGTGATGAGCCAAAAATCTCAATCAAGAAGCATATTCCTTCGTTTTTCTTCGGTTCGTGAGCGAGCCGACGGGCGCCGGGGTTGAGGGTCAGTGCGACTAAAAGAATTGCAGCCACGCTTCCCCGCAACTCGGCCCATCCTGAAAAGGATCCGCTAGCGAACGGCTTGGCCCATGCCTCAGCGCGGATCCTCAACCGCAGCGCCCGTCAGACGCCTGCATTTTTCGATCGAGATGTGTAGAATCATCCGAGCAGCGCTATTTCGAGGACTGCGCGCTTGAGGCGATGAGAGAGTTGGCCCCGAGATGGGATGCTAAAAGTGAAGTTATTTTTGCGCGAGCCCTTAATTCTTGCTTTTCTCTTGTCTTTATCTATTATATATTGTGCTCTTGCTTTTACTATTTGAAATTGCTGTTTTTAATTTCGGATTGTCAGCCGCTATTCCTCCGGCTGACTTTACTGGATTCCTCCGTCCTGAACTACCGGTCTCGGCCTGGTTCGACGAAGACCATAACCGCGGTTTTATGCGGGTAGAAAACTTCACGAGCAAAATTTATCGAATGTGGAAGGTCGATCTAGCCGATCTCGATCGAGACGGTACACGAGAAGTACTGCTGGGTGTTTGGCTGAATAAGCGGCGACACGACGAGCCCGAACCGCATCGCGCCGTTTGGGTGCTCGGCTGGGATGAGGAGCTAAAAGCGCTCCGCGAATTATGGCGAGGCAGCGCTCTCGCTCGGCCGCTTAGGGATTTTGTGGTTCGTGAAGAAAAGCTCGTGGCAAAGGAAAAAGTCGGCAATAGGTGCTTTGAAACGATCTATGAATGGACCGGGTTTGGCTTTACTTCGAACCGACGAGTATCCATTTTATGCGAGGCAAAATGAAAGTAGCCGTTCAAGGCGGTAAACCTGCTTGGCTACGACCGCGGCCAATTCATCCCATAACACCGGCTTTTGTCCTGGGGCCGGTGAGTCAGGACCAGCAAGGGCCATCCTCGCCGGTCCTTCGGGCGCGTCCGGTATTACGGGATAATTTGCCGCCGACTCGTTTGACCAATGAAAGCTTACAAATGAAATATGCGATACTAGTTCTTATAACTCTCGTCAGCGCTTGTACGTCTTCTAAGCCGTTGGTTACGAAGGTGCCGAAGCAAGCGCCGGTTGAGGTGTCCGAAGCGGCGTCCAAGCCCAAGGAGGTCACGGCTACCCGGCCGGAACCCCAAAGAGATGCCCCCCTGGAGACTCTCGTCGCAGGGGGGATGCGGCCTCGTTACGATCTGACCGGCACGCAAATTACGTATACCCGCGGAGCAGAGGGTAATCGCCAGATCTATCTAACCGATATAATGACGGGGGAGGAGATAGCCCTTACGACTGAGGCGGATAACATCGATCCCGTCTGGACTCCCGACGCCCGCATCGTCTTCGCTTCCAATCGGGATGGAGATTTTGATCTTTGGATGATCGACCCGAAAACCAAAGACATAGCACAGATAACGAAACTCGAGGGTGACGAATTACAACCCACGGTGGCGTCCATACCCTTTGGATTTTACGTCGTCATCGATGATGGCTGTGGTGATACCAGGGCCGAGACGCTCGACGCGTACCAGAAGGTTTTGTTTACTCGACGCAATAACGATACGAGCGAGATATGGTTCTCATCGATACATCTTTCATCGATGCCGAAGGGCTTGAAACTAAAACAAACAAAGGCTCTAAAGACCTCTATCCACGGAACTCACAAGGGACGCGTATCGCCCCGGGGCAAGCGTTGTTCGGATCCGCACTTCGCTCTCGACGGTCTTTCCGCGGTCTGGTCGTGCGACGGTATCATCCAAGACGCTCCGGCCGAGTATATGCAATCGTTTCCTGAAGCTATTGCCGCTGTCAACGCAACCGCTCCTTCCCAATGCTCCGAGGCGGAGGTAAGTTCGCTTGACCTTGACGCTTGCCTTCCGCATCTCAAACGCAAATACGCGCGCTACCCGGGTAAGAATGTATCGGATGCGGCGTTGAAGCTTACGCATCCAGCGATTTCGGCTAATCTAACGCTGCTCGTCGCGGAGGCGGACGGACGGCCGATGCAGTATCCTCGCTACAAGAAGCAAGCCACGTGGAGCCTTCTACCCGTTGAGACTACAGAACGAACCCATCAGCTCGTTTGGTCGCCCACGGGCAAAGAGATCGCTTTCGAGACTCCCGAGGGTATTCGGCGGCAATCGACCGATTTTTATTTGCAGAGCGTTCGCAATCTAAATCGCTTCCCTGAGCTTTTTGTACAAAGAGAGTCAGCATTATTAAAGATTAATGGATTTGTGGTCCGGCCGGCGAACCACAAGGAGTTTTATATCCTACACGATAAGCTGCGCTATGATAAAATTCCGCAATTTATCTCCGCTGACGCTGCCCTGCAGGTCTTTCGCGATGAGTTTATAAGTGTGCTCGAAAACGCGGAACGCGAAGCCGGAAGGTCGCTGAAAGAGCTGATGCGTGCTCTCATGCGTCACTACTCCAAACGCTTTGCAAAGGCTAAGGGAAAAGAGGAAGGGGAGCTGGCTCGGTACTTGGCCGTGCTTTTTGCCACCGCGTGGGCCCCTCTTGAAGCCACCAAGCTACAACCCGATACCCAAACGGATATGGAGCAGTGGGAGGAATTTGAGCCTTCTCGCCCCACGCCTGCCGCTGAGCTTTTGCCCGAGGCGTTACCTAGTATTTGGCCGAAACTGCCCGAATCTATCCGCGCGGACGTGCGGCGTAACGTCGAGATGATGCTCGCGCATGAGGGGATAATAGAAATGCAGGTTCCGGACCAACCGAAACCGCTAGCCGTTGATTTTAGTCAATTTAAAATTCGCGGTGCATATGCCGAAAACGATCTCGGAGGATACTTTCTCGCGATGAAGTGGCTAGGGTGGATGAAGATTCCCATCAACGCCTCGCTGTCCGAGCTTATCGACACGTTCAAAACCACCAAGGTCAGCAAAAGTACGGCTTACGATACCTGGCGGCGCGTCAACAATCTCGTCGGTTCGTTCATGGGGCGGCCGGTTGACGCAACCTTGGAAGACGTCGCGCTCGAACTATCTAGTCTTGTTCCCTTTGACAAAAATCAGCTCGAAAAGAGGCTGCTCAAGCGGCGCGGAGAGATTCCGATTCGAGATCCGGGCGGGGAAGACCATGAGCTTGCGGTGACGGTTTTTCCCAGGCGTCTCGGATTGGATGTAACATTTTTCAGGCAGCTGACCTATCCCGAGGTGATGGTTGAAACGAAGAAAGATTTAGTCACCCGAGGGATGCCGAGTTCGCTCGACGTGTTCGCTGCCCTCGGCAATCAAAAGGCACGAACGCATGCGATCGAGCAAGCGGGCGAGATGGCGAACCGATATCGGGAGGTACTCGATACGCTGATAAAAAAGACCGCTGCCGAGGGAGCATTGCGCGGCTACGCGAGCACGGATCTCTACCATAGCTGGCTGGCAACGCTACTGACGTTAGCGACTCCGCTTGAGCTGCCTATAAAGTCCGCTCTTCGGTTTGCTGCTAGCGAGGCCTGGAAAGATCGACAGCTCTATTCCGCTCTGGCCGGGTATACTCACCTCAAGCATAGCGCCGTGCTATATACCATGCAGGATATAGGCGTCGAATGCGGTGGAGAGACATCCTATTACGTTGCTATAGAGCAACCGATTCTTCCCGCGCCGCGTGGTTTCGTCGAACCGAATCCGGCGTTCTTCGAAAGTCTTGCGTCATTGGCGCAACAAACCTATAGATCCCTTTACGGCGATGCCAAAGGACCGAACGCGGATCGCTGGGCCGTGCGGGACGAACAGAACCTAAACGCCATGAACTTCGCCATGGATCTCGCGGGCATTGCGCAAGCCGAAATCAAAGGAATCCCTCTCACGGATGAACAATGTTTATTTATCGAGTTTATCGGCGAAAAGCTTGAGCTGTTTACGATAAAAGGATCACAGATGGGCGTGGATCCGGTGCGCCAGGAGCGCGGGGTGGCGCTGGTGACGGATATCCATACGAACTCGGATCGTGCACAAGCTCTGGCGATCGGTATCGGTCGTATTTTTGATCTCTGGGTAGTCATACCCGCGCGAGTAGGTGAATCTCTGACAAAAGGGGGAATCCTTTCGTTCTATGAGTTTACGGTACCGATGTCCGACCGTCCTACCGATGCTGAATGGGGCAAAAAGGTAGAATACAACAAATTACCCCGGCGACCCGCATGGACGAGAAGTTTTATCGAGGAGAGGTAGAGCCCGTGCTTTTTCGGGTCTTCTATCTCATGGTTTTATTAAGCGTGGGGGTGGTTGCGGTATTTTTTGAAACCACCAAAGCCACGGCCGAGGAAAACTCCCGGGCTGTACGGCACAATCGGTCGTTGTCCATAGCGGTGGGGGGCGACGTAATGTTCGGGCGCGCGGTGGAAAACGGATGGCGAGCGCACGGTACAGAGCGACCTTTTGGGATATGGACTAAAATTCTGGTTAAAGCGGATCTCGCGTTTATCAATCTTGAGACCGGAATCTGCGAACAAGGAAGAACGGGCGGCAATAGGCCGCTTTTTTGGGCTCCACCTGATCGGCTCGACGCGTTGGTAAACGCCGGCATCGACGTGGTCAGCGTGGCTAACAATCACGTTCTCGATTGCGGACCTCGGGGGCTTGACAGTACCTTAGTAGAGCTAAAAAGGCGAAGGATTTTTGCGGCCGGCGTCGCGCCCGGAGGAACGGTTCGGGTCGGTCGCGACGTCGTTGTTTTTGCGGCCACACAACACCGTCCGCCGTATCGTTCAAGCGGGAAAAGTCCTTTCGTGCAAACCCGGCGCGGGCCTTTTTTCCATGAATTATCCGACGATACATTCATCAAAAATATAGCGCGCATTCGTCGCTCAAATTCTAGAAAGCTTCTCATCGCGTCGCTTCATTGGGGAAAGGAACGGTCGGATCGGCCGGCGGCCTTTCAGCAGGTGCTAGCGCAACAGATGATCAACGCGGGCGCCAACGCAATAGTCGGTCACGGCCCGCATGCGGCTCAGTTATATGAGCTCTATCGCCAGGGTATTATCTTGTATAGTTTAGGAAACCTGGTTTTCGACGACCGTACCAAAATCGGGCGTCCGCAGCCCCCGGCCGTTCTTCGATTCATACGCGGCAATAAAGGTTGGCAATTCAAGAGCATTTCTTGGAGGAGAAGACAATAGCGGATATAGGCAGAATGGTACAAGATTTTACTGAAGCACCGAACGTCTTGAAAGCATCATGATTTAGCGGCAATGGAAGTAATCACAATCTCGGTTGCTATTTGCGATATCGCGCTGTTAGGAACAGCTTGCGTTCTTGACATTATCGACTCGTCTGGAGGCGTAATCACTGGGGCGCATCAGCTTTCGAGCCGGGCTGTTTCGCTCATCGTCGAAATCGACGGCCGGTAATTACGTCACTTAATAGACGGCCTGACGCGGCAAGGAGCCTTCTGGCTCGACGAGGTCGAGTAACGCAGGGTCGCGACGCGAGCCCTATCGAGCTACATGATCGTATAAATTCACTTGGAGTTTATTAGCGACGAACCGGAGCGTCGCGTAAACGTACCGGCCGTTCCCGGCTGGTCGCGGAGAAACTCATTGGGAGAGTCGTAAAAGCGGTATAGGAGGAGACAGTAGCCATACTAAAAGGCCACCGGCGATCCCGCCTAAACATGCGACAAATATCGTCCCGACGCGTGCTTGAGCAATTTTCGATGGCAACGTCATTTGTCCTTGTGATAACGATCAGGATTTCGCCTAAAGCCTCTACTCTTAAGAGGTCATACGATATTCATGTATATAATATAAATATCCTTTACGCATTTACTGTCCTATTTAGGTTTTCCTTTCCATTTAAAAAACAACAGCGTCGGTTCATTTCCCGCTCCCTCATTGGCGATCACCATATCGCCCGTCGAGAGAAAGGTAATTCCTTCGGGTTGACGAAACAGTTTTGGATTCAGGCGAGCGTAACCGGTAACGCCACCGTCTTTATCGAACGTCGCTAGGACGTGGTCGATAGCGGAAAGAACAAAAAACTCTCCCGTCATCGGATGAACCGCAATCGACGAGGGCATGAAGCGAAGCGCCGAACGCGTTCGCTTTTCCCCCTTCTTCTTGTGCCTCGTCGGAATGTCCTGACCGCGCGCTTCCGCGTATTGCTGGATTGCTCGAATACTGAACTTGAATACCGGTTCGGAAAGAAACTCTTTAGATTCAAGGTCGTATGAAAAGATGGCGCGCGTATCCTTATACTCTCGACCTTTGCCGAGCCGGCTTTTAGGAGCGATGAGTAACCGGTTATGAAGTGGGTCAAATCCCAATCCTTCGTTGTTCTTTGTGGGCAGACCCGTCTTGTGAGTCTCTGTTGTCGTCTTTCCTTTCGAAGTCATTATTTCGTAAAGTAAACCGTCACTACGCAACACGAAGTATTTATTCCCAACCCGAGTAAGCCCTTCATAATCACCTGACCGGCCAAAACGAATTTTACGTGCAATCTTTTGCTGTTTTAGATCATAGATAAATATAATACCGTCTTCATCTTGGACGCATCCCAGTTCATAATCGGAAATGTCTGTTATACCTGATATCTCCTTAAGCCTATTAGGAAGCTCTATTATCTGATCGGGATGAAATAGTGTATATGTGTTAATCGTATCGCTCGCATTCGATTCACTTTCGGCTGATAGAACAGACTTCTCGGAGCGTGTTCCGGGTTTTTCTGTTTTTCTCCCTTTACTCGTACGCGTTTCGTGAGGGCCGCTACCACACGTCGTGCAACAGTTCAAAACGATTAGATATCCGACTATTAAGAGTCGATAAACGAATTTGTCATTCTCTTTGTCTTTCATCCGTAATCACCCTTTAGTCACCGTTGGACCGCGGCTTGCCGTGAGAAATATCCTTTGTTCTCCTTGCAGCCGGGCGCTTAGCGGTACGAAAACGCGTTCCGGCTTTTGGCGAGCATAAGACAACGATCGCTTTTCGTTTCTTATCCATACGCCCATAAACGATTTTTTACGTTTATCCTTCACTTTTATACAGCGAACGCCGTCATTCGTAGACTTTCCATCGTCGCCTAGAACCGTGAATTATCGCACGTTATTCGGCGCAAAAAAGCCTTGGGGTTAAGGTTTCTAAAATCAATAGAAAAACCAATCGGTTGAAATCTTCATTGTGTACGATGCACATGATAATACACACTATACGTAAAGCAAAGGCAAAAAGTAAGACTTACTTGCGCACGTTATAGGGTTGGTAGATGACGTAAACCGGTGTTTGCGGCTGAACTTTATACGCTAGAGGCTCGCTACCGGGTTTGAGGCCGGCCGTTACCGGCGCCGTCACTCGTTCCGGAGTAATAAGAAAACCGTTCAAACAGCATATCTTTGAGCAACAACCGCAATCTCGGACCGATAAGAGGGGAAAAACCTCAAAATCCTCCGGTCTGTTAGGGACCGCGAGGTGTCGTCCCCGATATCAAGTCACGGCCATGCCAAGGGCAATTCTTTGTAATCTTTCAAATCGACCATATGAGTGAAGCACCTGAACGGTTAACGAGCAGTTTCTCCTGAGCCCGTTTGCCGCTCCGGGAGACTCGCGGAAAACTAAAACTATTTTCAATTTTCAGAACCATTTCGATTTCTAGTACAACACGAAGAAATTATAGTTATATAGTAGATTTGTAAAAAGGGTGGAATGTAGCGCTGAGAATTCGATTCAAAAAGGATTGATAATCGTTACGTTCCTGGGAGAATAGATTTGATTATGAGTATCGCTGCGAGGTTATTGTTTTTCGTCCTGATGGTGACGGCGTGTAAAAACGAGGATGGGAAAGCTCCTTTCCTCGGCTCGACGTGGAAAGGGAGGTCGAGCGAACAGGATGCTGACGCCGGAGCGGAATATGGCGGAGGGCTGAATAATGAAAAAAGAGTAATGACCAAGGGAAAAACGGGTTACGTTTCCGGAACGGGAACGACGCGCGCCGAGGATGCAGGAGATGAGGAATCCGCGTGCGATGCTTGTTCGGATCTAGAGCCCGAGTGCGAGCCCAACTGTCCAGATCTCGGCTGGGTGACGATAGCGGGGGGAACTTATATGATGGGTAGTGATTGGGAAGTCGGTGAAGAAGCAGAACATCCCCGGCATAAGGTAACGGTGCAGTCGTTTAAAATAATGAAGACGGAAGTAACGGTATCGCAATATCGCGTTTGTGTCGAAGCGGGCGTTTGTACGGAGCCCGATCAATTCACTGAATACGATATGTCCCCCGATTTATACAACTGGATATACCCGGATCGTGAAAACCACCCGGTCAACCGTGTTTTATGGGGACAGGCCAGAGAATTCGCCCTTTGGGTCGGCGCGCGATTGCCGAGCGAGGCAGAGTGGGAGTATGCGGCTCGTAGTGGCGGTCAGGATATCGTTTATCCGTGGGGTAACGAGGAGCCGACGTGCGAATATGGCGTAATCAACTACGCGGATAAGTATTGCGGCACGGATTCTTCCGGAACGATGGAAGTGTGCAGCAAATCAATGGGAAATACCGCTCAAGGTTTATGCGATATGGCCGGTAACGTCACGGAGTGGATAGAAGACGCTTTTCATCGAGATTACGACCTCGCTCCGTCGGACGGTCAGGCTTGGAGTGAACATTCAGGAGAAGAGTCAGAAGTCGTGGTACGCGGCTGTGCTTTCGATAGTTGGGCGGACGACTGTCGTTCTACGACCCGTCGAAATGCCGACACGACTGATAACAAAGATATTCGTGGTTTTCGCGTTGTGATGGATATATAAAACGTATCGGCGTTACTAACCTTTCGGTATTTACGGAAGGATAATGCTTCCTAAAAGCTTTTGTGAAACGTCAACACCGCTATTACCAACAGAATTCTCGAGTAGCGATCAATGCTCGGATCTGCTCCGGGGAATGCCATGACGATCTCGTCAACTAACATACCAATATGCTAGAGCGCAAGCAAGCCAACGATCGCATCGATGTCTACCTTAGCGTTGCAAAAGATCCGTCGGCGTAAAACGCTTCGCTCGCGAAAAATAGCGCGAGCCCTAAGGGCGTGCTCGCTTTTTGGGGACCTTACTTAGGGTGCACAAAGCTCGGGTCCAAAAAAGTTCCGTTCGCCCTTATTTTCATCGCTTTTTTTCGCGTTCCGCTCGACGTTTATTGCAACGTTAAGGTTAGGCCTCGCCCCAAAAGAATTTGTTCGTATTTCGGGGCGCGACGGTCCCGGATGCAAGGCGCGACGACGAGAAATATCGGCAATATTATAGGGAGTCGCAACGCCGCAGACGGGGCCGTCGCGCCCGAAAGATGGATAGGTTATTTTGTGGCGAGGCCTTAGCTCTGAGCAGCTCGCTAGAATGCTTGTAGACTACGACGACCGAACGGTCGCGTTAAGGTAGAAATTAAGCTTAAAGAGGCGGGATTAAGCGACCTATTATCGTAGATATCCGTGTTGCGAGCTCCGTCTGAACGTCGGATGTGATCGGCATAGACGACTTTATTGACGAGTTCGATCGGTCGGGGATTGTTCCCAAACCTTTGTTATCGTCGGTCCTTTGACTCGGTTTATTAAGGGAAAAAAAGCATGGTAGTCCGCATCCTCTTCGAAGCGTGAAACGGATCGGCCTTCGGTTCAGAGGTTGTTGCTTGCGCTATTAACGAATCGGCTAGATACGCAATAGCGAGCGGAGGCGCGTAGCGGTTTGCGACCAGTCATTTTTGACGGCGTGAGCGCGGGCGGCTGTGCACATAGCCGATAAACGAGCGCTGTTCTCGAGCAGATCTCCTGCTTGCTGGGCGAATGACGAAGGATCGTTTTCCGGTACTGCCAGTCCTGTTTGGTCTTCCAGAAGAGCATCAACCATACCGCCGGAGCGCGCCGCGATTACCGGGGTGCCGCAAGCTTGAGCTTCGAGTAGTACGAGCCCGAAGCCCTCAACCTCTCGCTTTTTGAGTTCCTGGCGCGCTAATAGAACGAATAAGTCTGCCTCCCCATAGAGTGCGGGTAACTGCGGATCAGGTACGCGTCCCAAAAAATGAACGCGATCTTGGATGCGGCGTTCTACGGTCATAGACTGCAAGCGCGGCAGGTCGGGTCCCTCCCCGGCTACTAGGTATTGGATGTTGGGGTGACGCTTTGCAATTGTCGGTAAGGCGGCGATAACGGTGTCGATTCCTTTGCGGGGGACTAGGCGAGCGACGGTTAGCAAACGAGGCCGTTTCATTCCGACGAGCTGGGCCGGGAGGGGATTGCTACAGCCCAGGGTAAAACGCGCCGTATCGACGCCTGGATTTAGCAGATGGACTTTTTGTGCTCCTGCTTCGCGAGCGAGAGAAGCGGTGTATCGGCTTATCGCCACGATTTCCGTACGCATCAATACCTCTCGCATATAACGAGCAAAGAAAAAGGAGCGGCGCCAAGCGGAGCCCGCTAGCAAGAATTCTTTACCGTGTCCAAACGACAGCAGACGAGTAGGGCGGTTGCTTAAAGCACGCTTCACGACGAGCAGGGAAGAGGAAGTCCACTGGCCACAAAGCACGGGGGCATCATGCGACTGCAGAACTTTCGAGACTGCCCAATAGAGTTTCAGCCCGGGTGTGCGTCGGGACGAGTAGCGGGTGATGGGATACGGTTCAATGGCGTCTACGCGATCGCTACCCGGCGCTTCGGGTGCGACCACGTGAACGGATACGCCTTGCGCGTGCAGCGCCCTGACCAGCGCGTAGCAAAGTGTTTCGATGCCTCCTACAGTCGGCGGATAGTTTCGGGTGGCGACGATTAGCAACGCTTCCTCAGTGATTCAGTGCGGGAGCCGATTCCACTCGTGCGGCAGCGAGCGATAGATGGACGATTTCTTGCGTGAGCACGGCTACATTGAACTTCGTAGCCACTTTAATCCGCGCCGACTCAGCGAGTCGGAAACGAAGCCCGGCGTTGTCCAACAACAATTCTAGAGCGTGAGCTAGTTCTTGGGCGTTACCCGGTGTAACCAGTAAACCATCCCGCTTGTGCTCGATGATTTCCGGGATACCGCCCACGCGGCTAGCTACCACTGGCGTTCCGAGAGCCATCGCCTCGATAACCGAGCGACCAAAGGGCTCTTGAAGCGACGGTAGCACGAGAATATCGAAGTCCCTCACAGCGGAACGTACGTCAGGTACAAAGCCCACAAAACGAACGCGATCAGCAATACCTAACTTCCCTGCCAGTACCTCGTAGTGCGCCCGATGGTCTTGCGTTTCGCCCACGGGTACTTGCCCGACTAGGACGAGTTGGAGATCGGGATATTTCGGCCACGCGCGAGCGATTGCGCGAATCAGAATATCCACGCCTTTGCGAGGGATTAGGTTACCGGTGAAGCCGATGAGCGAAGCATTTGGAGCGAAGCCCAGTGAGGCGCGGAAGGTCCCGCGTTCACAGCTTCTAGCATCGTATTCAGATAAGTCGATGCCGTTGTATACGACGCTGACTTTGTGGGGCACTGCCGACCGATAGGGCGCGGCCGTAGCAACCGAGTTCGCAATGACGCGCTTTACCGCGGGCAACCGTGCGACGCACTGGCAATAAAGAAGTACCTTCGCCGGCCGTTCGTGCAGGTTGCGCGCATGCAGCACACACGGTACGCCGGCGAGTTGCGCCGCAAGCGCGCCGATCGGCTTAACCATCATGTTGTTGCAATACACGAGGTCGACGCTTGCATCGCGAATGAGACGGGACAGCCTAGGCGCAAGCGCGGCTGAATCGAGCAAGTTCAGTGCGTAGCTGGCGGCGGAGGTCATGCGATTGTGACGCGCGAAGCGTTGTTGCGCGGTTCTTTCCGGCAGGCCACGGGGTACGTGCACTTGGAGCCCCAGTGCGGAAAAACGATCGGAAAAGATGCCGCGATCAGGGACTACGACCAGCGGTTCGATCCGCGACCGGTCTAAGTACTTCAGAATATAATATAGGCTCCAACCCGCGCCTCCTCCGCGCACGCAAGATGAGAGAAACATGACCTTCATCGGGCCCACCGGCGCCAACGTAGCACAGAAGTCCGGGTGGGCAAACGATGAGTCCGAGTTCGATTTGACGTGGTGAAGTTTCGCGGATAAATACGGACAATATCGGTTGGATCAGTAGATCGCGGTTAATAAGATTAAAGCGTACTAGAACGTTCGTCCCAAAAGTAAGTGTCAACCAATAACAGCAACATTTCTAACTTTAAGCGAACGAATTCGCAGCGCAATTACGAAAAGGCGATCGCGCGCGGGGCTTTTGTCAATCTTGTCGGTCTTTCGGCCAAGCTGATCAATCCCTTAGCCCTACTACTTATTCCCTGGCTTTTTGGTACGGAAGTTTTAGGCATATATCTGCTCGCGTTGTTTCTCAGCGACATCGTTTCCAATGTTGTGACAGGCGGGCTGGTCGATGCGACCACGCTTTTCGCCAGCCGTCACATCGAAGAAGAGAAACAAAACGCTAATGAAAACGATACGCTCAACCACGTGATGGCCAATGCGTTCGCGATGTCGGTGGGGATCAGTTTGGTGCTGGCTCCCTTGATGTTTTTCGGCGCCGCGATTTTCGTTGCGACGTTCTATTCCGAGTATCCCGAGCTCGTGCTTCCGATTCGCTTGCTCGCTATCGGTTTACCCGCGTTGGCGTTATTGCGGATCGCTATCGCGGGCACTAAAGCGTATATGCGAATGGAATATGATGCGGCAATATCCGGATTCTTGCAACCTTTGTCTTTCTTGTCTTTAGTGTTGATAGTCAAGTTTGTCGGGGGGAGCGTAAATGAGCTGATCCTTTCTCAAGTAATCACCTACTGGTTGTGCGCGGTTCTCGCTCTGTGGGCGTTGTCTCGCCACTTTAATCTCAGTAGACTTATGGTGGGATTGAGAAAACTGCGCTTCGATCGGGATATTATCTCTTTCGCGATTCCTCACAGTATCAATATGTCACTAAGTCGATATGTGATGCGATTAGACGTGATCATGCTCGGAGTCTACGGCACTAGCGCTCAGATGCTGGGTTTATACGGAATCGCTTCGTTGATCGTTAACGAAATGCGACAAGCGAGGATGATTTTCGCATCTGCGTTTGCGCCGGTTACCGCGCGCTATCACGCGGCTAATCAGCGCGAGGAACTCGAGTTGCTCTTCAATCGTGTGAGTCGATGGACCACATCGATCATCGTTCCGATCTCGTTCGTCATAGTGGTATTGCGCGACGATCTGTTGCGTATCGTCAACGCCAGTTACACTGGAGATACGCGTTTTATGGCGTTGTTATTGATTGTTCCTCTGTTGGGCTGTGCTTTCGGTCTTGCCGGTAATTGTATCATTTATACCGGTCACAGTCGGTGGAACCTATTTAATAACGTCGCCGCTGCCGCCTTCGCGACCGGATTTAACATCTTTTTTATACCCCATTGGAAATTGATGGGCGCGGCCATCAGCGCGGTGCTCGCGGCACTTATTACCAATACACTGCAACTGTGCGAGTTGGCCAAATTGGAGGGTGTATATCTACGGTTGCGCCATCTATATCATCCCTACTTGGCGTTCGCTATTGCCGGTGCGGTTCTTATCGCTTTTTGGGACCCGGCTCAACTTCCGTTTTTTTGGTTAAGGGCGATCGTGGCTGTAGCGTTCTTTGCAACCACGATCGGGATTATGGTAGCGACGGGACACCCGGAATTAAAACCGTGGTTTGCCCCTTGATCCGCGATAAAGTCATCCGTCACATTAATGAACGACAAGAGTCGATTCCCAACCGTTCCATATTTTGGACAGCAACACCGAAAAGAATCCTTTCCCAACGTTTGAGCCTGGGGGGCCGTTTTTCTTTTCGTAGATAGACTCCGAGCTGTTGCCGGAGTGCAAGATTCTCTAGGACCAGGGCTCGTTTTCCTCTCAAAACCGCCCTGCGTACGGCTGCGATTATGCTGAGGAATGTCACCATTTGGGAATCTTAATACATCCCGAAAAGCTCAATGATTTCAAGCCAGATGGAATTTACGCGGACGACGGGGGCGCCGCTTTTTCCCTAAACGGGTATTCGCAAATCCGATACCGCCTTTTCCGATTGCGTCACACGGCCGACCTCGTTTGCAGGCCGTAATTCGCCAGTACGCGCTTGGGCGCTTGACCCCATGGCGCGCTAATGATATACAATATTCATACGTATATCCATCAGGAGTTACTTATGCAGGTCTCGAAATGGGGTAACAGTCTAGCGATCAGGCTGCCTGCTTCGGTAGTTAAGGCACTGAAGCTGCGCGAGGGCGACGATATAGAAGTCGTGGTAGAGGATGAACGAGTCTTTCAAATAAGGAAGAAACCCGGCGTTAAAGCCGTTCTTAGACGGATACGCCAATTTCGGGGCAAACTGCCGGCTGATTTCAAATTCGACCGGGACGATGCCAATGCCCGAACCTAAAGCGTTCATCGACACGAACATTCTGCTTTACCTCTTGTCAACGGACGTTGCTAAGGCTGATCGCGCCGAGGATGTCGTTCGGACAGGTGGCGTTATCAGCGTGCAGGTACTGAACGAAATCGCCAACGTCGCCCATCGCAAGCTCGCGATGCCATGGATTGAAATCAACGCCGTGTTGGAGATGATTCGTTCCGTGTGTCCGGTCGTTCCCTTAACCATTGAAATCCATGACAGAGGACGGTCAATCGCAGAGCGTTATAAACTAAACATTTACGATGCGATGATCGTGGCCGCCGCACTGCTTGCAGAGTGTAAAATCCTATATTCCGAAGACGTGCAGGATCGACTCTTGGTTGACAAGCAGTTACAAATCCGCAACCCGTTTAGGTAGCCGCGGCTGTCATCCCTATATCCCGATATCAGTCCCGCCCGAACCCCCCGTCCTCCGCGAAAACCCCATCCGTCCGGAAATCATTGAACTCTTCCAGATGTGCTCAGGATCGCGATATGGGAACGATTTACGCGACACTTGAGCGCCGCGGCGAGTGACCGATACGTCTCCTAGCAAATCAGGCCCTGCTAAACCTCCGATAATTGTAAGCTAAGACACCAATTTGTCCCTATGAACAACACTTGACTGCCTACGGTTACTAGACTACCGGCCAGTTGTGGTCAAAGGAAGGCTCGGATTACTCGGTGTTTATCCAACGTTAATCACGTACATCCACTCCCCCCCCCCGTCTTAGTTGATCGAAATAATTCAGGAATCGCGAAATCGGCGATTAGATTGAGACGTATACAGGCCAATTAGCGCGAATGGTCGCGATCCCGGTAAATCGAACACCTTGAGCCATCCCGCCCGTTTCCGGTTAGCTACGACCCGCCGGGTGTTATGATTGGAATACTTGTCGAAATAAACACACGCGCTTTTTGCTCCCTGAATCACCCCGCCCGTTTCCGGTTTGCAACGACTCGCCGGGTGGCTTGATAGAAGTATTGATCGAGGTATTAGTCTAAGAATGGGCTCGGAAAGCCGCGCGGCCCGCTCACTCTTGAACAAGTTCAATGTAAAAGTGTTGTCGCAGTTGTATCGAGGATTGTTCGGAATGTCCTCGTTCGCTGCCGGGCCTGAGTCATTGCACGTACGCGCGTCTCTGCTCTTTCGTTTTGGGCATATTGCAAAGTCGGCGATCCGATCTTCGTCCTGACCGACTAATAGCTCCGATATCGATCCAATATCGGTTCCTTTTTTGACAGATTTTGTACGAAAAAAGCAGGACTTTTTATCGATTCTAAATATGTACAGGAAGCGAAGGCGGTAATAACGCATTGGCATATGGCCTAGAAGGTGCCAATGTTTGATACCATGGAGCACAAAAACGACGAACCTTTGCAGCGCTTTATCGAAGCTCTGCGCAGTGATTCCGATAGAGGCCCCGGACGCGGCGTAAGGCGCATGGCCAACTTCGTCCGTAACGGTGCAGGGCTCGCGACATCAGTACTCGCCGGTCGCTCGCGAGGCGAAAATGCTATGTTGAACGCGCGCGACCTCCAACGCGTCCAAACGCTGGTATCAGGTCTAGGCGAACTCAAAGGGTTGCCGATGAAGATCGGGCAAATCATGAGCTACCTAGAGCTCGAGATGCCCGAGGAGGCGCGGCAGCTGATGAGCCTGCTGCAAACCCAGTCCGCGGCCACCCCGTTTGATCGGATCGAGGTCGTGCTACGGGAGGACTTGGGCGACGGCCGCGCCGAACAACTACTCGACAACTTGGAGCGTGAGCCGATTTCAATCGCTTCTATCGGCCAAGTGCACCGCGGCCGCCTTCCCGATAAAGACGGGACGGTGGTGGCGGTTAAGGTGCGGCATCCCGATATCGAGGACGCTATCCGCTCTGACTTCAAGCTCGCGGCCGCGGGTACTGGGCTCGCCAGCGCATTGATACCGGGCATGGGAGCGACGGCTCGCGATTTTTGCAAGGAGATTGAAGCGCGTTTGGTCGAGGAGTGCGACTACATGTTGGAGGCAGAACGGCAGAGACTGTTTGGATCCATCTACGCCGACCACCCAGTTATCGTCGTCCCGCAGGTACACGACCAGTGGTGCCGCCCGCGCGTACTCGTCACCACCTGGCAGAGCGGACGAGAGTTTGAACCGTTTCGTTCCGATGCCGCCACCGGACAGCAACAACGCGACCGAGCCGGTGCCGCTCTGTTTGACTTCTATATCGGAACCCTGTACCGACACGGTCTGTTCCATGCCGACCCACATCCGGGTAACTACCATTTTTGCGAAGACGGTAAGGTGGTCGTATTCGACTATGGTTGCGTTCGTGTCTTTGATCGCGAAGCAAAGCAATCATTCATAGCCCTGGCGGGCGCGGTACGCTCCGACGACCGCGAATCCATTCTAGCCGCTCTGAAGGGTCTTGGTGCCGAGCCCTCCTCCAACGACGCTGCTTATAAACAGCTTCGACGGCTCCTTCGTAACTTTTTCAAGCCCATGCTGAACGCCGGGTCCCAACCGATTGACGGCCGAATCGTCATCGATATGAGACAGATGATGAGCGACAAGCTAGCCATCGCTCGCCTTCGCCTTCCTGGCAGTCTCATGTTTCTTTTCCGTATCCGCTTCGGCCTATACGCCGTGCTATCCCGTCTGGGTTCAATTTGTGACTGGGCGGCAATGGAACGTGGATACGCAGAGGAAAACGGACTATAGACAATCGAGGTCACGGATAACTGTGTGGAAGTAAGAGGGGTTGTGCGTCTCGTTGTCATTTCTTTAGCCTGAAGTTCCTGGGCCAAAAAGGCAGAATCCGGCGTGATCTCTAAGGAATAGCCTAAAAATTGGATGCTTGGTTCTGCCTCGCTGTGCGTATTGACATTCTGCATTTTCGTGTACGGACGCTCGGACAGCAACAATAAAAGCCGAACTTTTCGGCCTCTAACGTATGTCGCCCGGATTTTACAGCGACATTAACAATATTCAGTCCATGTCAACGAATAAGGAAACTGGCCATACAAAGGCTTGAGCGGCGTGAAGGGAAACTTTCATGCACCGTTCTTAGGGGGACTCGGTCCAGCAATGGGTCGGGCCTACCCGATCAAGCTAAAACAAACACGGCCACGAACAATAAAAAGGTCTTTTTCATAGTTGTCTTCCCACAACGGTACGACATTATTGCCGGTCACACCCTTTGTCCATACCATACCCCATTCGATTGGTCTTGTAGGTCATGCCCTATTGTCGAGGTTTTATTACACAGAATCGAATCGGCTCGTGAAGACGCCTATTCTCCCGCGATTTGTAAAAGGAAGGGATAGGTTACAGCGACGATTCCACCGCCTTCGGGCGCGGGAAAGTTCCAACGCCGCACCGCGTTTACGATGCACCCCTCCAGCTGCGGATTGCCTACGGTGCTCGATGCGTTGATCGCGGTTTGTACCGCGCCGGTCGGAGCGATAATGAATTTGACCGCGACCCTGCCCTGCAGATCAGGCCGTTGCGTCAATGCCTGCTCGTAGCAGAATCGAATCTCGTTGAGGTGACGGTTGATAATACGTCGAATAACCTCTTTGGCGAGCGAACCCCGAGTATCGACTCGGCTCACGGATGTAGGGGGAACCTTGGGTTCGCGTTTTCCAAACCCCTTTGGACGGCCGTAGCTGAACTTCCGTCCATTTCCTTCATATCCCGCTTTGCCGAGCGTATCCAGGATTCCGACACCGGTAGTGCCGAGGCCGGTACCACCGCCTCCGCGTCCCGTACCGCGCATGCCGAGCCCGTTGAAGCCAAAACTCGAACCGATCTGATCCCCGAGTAAATCGCCGAGTGCAGCCATCGGATCTCTACCCAGCGCGGTTTGTCGACCAAAGGGAGAAGTGGGCGAGTCCCAAGAACCCGAGACCTTGCGTAGAAAACCGATGATGCCGGTCTGGTTCGCTTCCTCTCTCGCCCTTTGGCGTGCCAGGTGCGGATCCGGATTACTTTCGGGACCGGGAACGCCGTAGCGTCTCTTGGCCTTAGGTGCGTCGGGCGTGCCCATTGCTCCCTCGTCGCCGACATGCCGTTTGCCTTGGTTCTCGTTCTTTTTGTCGAAAATCAAATCGTCGGTTTCAACCGGTATGTATTCAGGAGGCGTTCGTACGAAATCGATCAAACGCGACTCGGTGTCGAGCCGTTCGAGCGAAAGCGCCGCGCCGTTGGGCGGCAACAGGTAGAACAGGGTCAACATCAACAGCATCAACCCGGCGCATAGCAAAGTCCAACGCTGAGTATTCCAATCGATTCGAACAGGGTCGGTCGTTCCGATGCGCTTTGCCGAGGCCACGGTTCGCACCAGAAAGGTGAACCCCTGATATCGAATCCGAGCGCAAGCGTCTGATGCGAGCGGGTACTGCCAGCCACCCGCAAGCCGAGCACACGGTTGAAGCCGGCCCTCGGCCCCAAGGGTAGCAACCCCGGTTCTTCGGCTGCCCTTGGATATCTCGCCCTCGGCCTCACTAGGAATAACAACTGCAAACCCGCCGTGCGTCTCGACCACCACGGGAAGACAATCGACTCCGAGGGTTGCGCCTGCGATGAGAAAGTCTGTCGCCGGTCGACCTTTGGCATCGACCCGGTCGCCTACACTAAATGGACGCGGAGGCGAAAGATGTGCGACGTGTAACACGCTCTGTTCGCCCCACAGAATCACAACCTCCAAGGTTGTGTCCGCGGTCTCGACCTCGACGGGATCGATTGGCGGCCCGCTCGCCAAAAGCTGAAAACACACGTTTTTATCGCTGCCCGTCCGATGGGGCCGACATCGATCTCGTCCGCTGTGCCATTGATCCGAGGCGCCTTGAGGCGTCAACGGATTTACATCTTCTATCTCTCGGGTCGATAGGTTATCGTCTCTTGATTTATCGTATCGCATCATCTCTCCTTTCACAGCACATTGCTGCACCCTCGCCGCGGAACACAAACCCGCGGTCATCCCCAAAACCGGCAAACACCTCACCGGTCGAAATCAACCCTGCACTATCGCCCTATCGCGTGCGCGACGCTCGCCGAACGCGGTTCTGCCGGTCAACCTATGAAAAGATATCTATCTCTTCAGAATCATTCATTAGATAACATCTATCACGACAACCCTCATTCGGCAGCCAGCCTCTCGACCTGCTCGTCCGAAAGCGCCCGATCGTCCAGCCGGACCTCGTCGATCAGACCGATGAACCGGCCCACGGTTATTTGCTTATCGCTGTGAACTAGACGGACATCACCGAGTTCGAGCGCATCCACCTGCTGTCCGTTCTGATACATCTTTAATACGCGTCCATCAAAGGTCACCGCTACATGGTTCCACCCATCTGGTTTGTCTACCCGGCACGATAGCTGTTCCAATCCCTGGTCGGTCCATATGCGAAAACGGACCTGATTGGACCGTCGACCAGTGTCGCGATCAAAACCTCGCAGGGAAAAACCCGCCTTGTTTTCCGCCGCTTCTTTGTCGATCAGCACCGGATGGTCGATGGCGGCCTGGGCCGCAGTGACCTTCAACCACAACGACAAGCTCAATCGCTGCGGTGCGAACGCTTTTTCCAGATCGATCGCGACCACGGTCTGGTTCGCCTGAAACGCGGCGCCCTTGCGTCCCTCGACCAGATAGTCACCCAGACCCGCGTGTCGGCCGTCTCGCTTCTGCAATCGTATCACGGCGCGCAACTCGCGACCGCTCACCGCAGATTCGTTCTCGCGCGTATCAAAACTGAGTTGCGCCAATGGTCGCTGTTTATCTTTTTGAGTTTGAATAGTTGCTACAAAAGAAGTCGCCTGGGTGCGGAACGGGCTGGTCGCATCGGCGCTAGCGACCGCGGTATTTCCGCCCTGCACCAGCAACGACTGCCCGTCGGACAATCGGGTCATTCTCACCCGCCCCCGATCCACTCGCAACACGGTCGCCTCAGTCCGCGCCTGCAGCCAGATACGTGTTCCAAGCACGGTTGCCGAGGCGTGCTTCGTTGTAAATACAAAAGGCTGATTTGGCTTTTGCTTCTTTAAATCTGCTAGTAAATGACCCTGACTCACGTGTATCCGATGCCCGGCGTCGGTCGCTTGAATCCCAATCCGCGCATCGCCCCCAATCCGCGTCCAAGAGCCATCGGCAAAGGTCAACAGCGCGCTGCTACCCGATCCCCGGACCAGCAGACGGCTATGATTCTTGATCTGCGTCCCCTGCTTGACACGGATACGATGGTCTTTGCGATCCGCTTGCACGTCGCCTTGAACCTCGCTGACTGTCGCAAGCACCGGTTCCCAGTAGATGCGCTGAAATACCACCAACGTTCCGATAGCCAAAACGAGCGCCGCGGCCAACGCAGCGTTCCAAACCGGAAGCGCTTTAACGATCGCCGAACGACGCTCGAGGGAACTCTCGGAACTGTGCTCTTCGACGCTTTCTTCTCTAACGGATTGCGCATCGATTCCCTTTTCCTGCTCCGAGAAAAAAGTCACCAGCATTTCGTTGGTGTGCAGGAAGTCGACCAAAGTGGCGCGGTTAGCCGGCTCGGCAAGGAGCGCTTTGAGCTCGTCGCGTTCCTGCTCGCTCATGGTCTGATTTTCATAGGCCGATAAGAGCTCTTCCAGTCGATTCATTAAGATATCCCCTCGGTTTGAAGGGTTTCCGTTACGCAGTCGCGAAGTTTCTGACGCAGACGCGACAAAAGTTTGGTCACGGCCCCAATGGTCTTGTTAAGGCGCGCGGCGACTGTCGCGATCGGAAGATCACGACGGTACTTGAGGGACAAAATCTCTATCGAATGCTCGGGCAGTTTCTGAATACAGTCGCGCAACGCGTTTTCGCGCGCACGCCAATACTCCTGAACCGCGTCTTGCTCTTCAAAGGCCACCGCCACCAGGTTCAATAGTTCCGGATCGACGCGACCTTGTACGCGCTTCTGATCGCGCCAATGGTGCAGGATCAAGTTCTTGGCGACGCCGCGACACCAGCTGGCCGTGTTTACGATTTCGACTTCTCTTTTGATGGTGTCGTCCAGTCTCAGCCATACTTCCTGGAAGATGTCTTCTGCGACTTGGTTGTCCCGTACCATCGCGCGTATAAAGGCCATCAGTCGGTATCGGTCCGAAAGAAATTCGCTCAAGATATTTTTGCCGCTTTTATTCATATCGATAGCGTTGCTTCTTAAGAGTCGGTTCCTCGGAAACCATAAATCTGACGGGGCCGATGCGAAAAAATGTCGCGAGTCATAATAATATGTACACAGAGCGTTTTCCGGACCGAAGAAAATAGGTCTTCAACAGACTCAACCGTATAAAGGTAGTCTAATGTAACCCGACCATTTGAAGTAAATTGTTGGAACGTGTTGAGTAAATTGCTTCTTCTCTCGTGCGTTTCCGCAATGGGAATACCCATTGACATGCGAGATGTTCGAAGAAGGTCGATCGCTTTACGGCCGACCGGGTTGGGCTCGAATCAAGGGTAGGAATATGCAAGAATGCGCTGTGCACCGAACGGATTATCCGATCTCGACTATTTGCGCGGGAGCTTGATCGTGCCTCAATTGAAACAGATCACTGATTTTCTAGATAAACAGTTGGCGATATCCGATTATCAAGACAGCTCCCACAACGGCCTACAAGTCGAAAATCGAAGAGAGATCAAACAGGTATGCTGCGGTGTCGACGCGTCCATGGAATTTTTTCAAGCGGCGAGAGCAGCCGGTGCGAATCTGCTCATCTGTCATCACGGTCTGAGCTGGGACGTTTCGCTCAAACGCATTACCGGCCTGAATTATGAACGCGTATCTTATTTGATCGGTAACGACATGGCCCTATACGCCTGTCATCTACCGTTGGACGCGCATCCGCGACTCGGAAACAACGCGCAGATATGCAAGGCTTTAGGCTTGGTCGAGTTAAAGCCGTTTGGCGTCTATACAAGAACAAACGGATCGTAACGAAATCAGTTTTCTTGCTTTTTCGACCGAGCTAATCGGCATAGACGTATCGCTCGCATGTGGAAGACGATGTTCACCTTAACGTTGCAAAAAATCCGTCGGCGTAAACCGCTTCGCTCGCGAAAAATAGCGCGAACTAAGGGTGTGCTCACTTTTTTTGGACCTCACTTAGGGTGCACTGAGCTGCGGCCCAAAA
>JAFGIB010000081.1 GCA_016929805.1 Deltaproteobacteria bacterium
CTGCTGTTTGACTACGACGGCGGCCAATTCATCCCGTAAAACCGGCTTTCGTCCTCGCGCCGGCTCGTCAGGTACACCTAAACGTTGCAAAAAATCCGTCGGCGTAAACCGCTTCGCTCGCGAAAAAAAACGCGAACTAAGGGCGTGCTCACTTTTTTTGAACCTCACTTAGGGTGCACTAAGCTGCGGTCCAAAAAAAAATCCGCGCGCCCTTATTTCATCGCTTTTTTCGCGTTTCCGCTCGCCGTTCTTCGCAACATTAAGATTAACCGAAGCTTTTTCGGCGAACCGACATGGGGATATTCATGTTCACGATGTGACGAATCCCCGGCAACGCGGCTATGGGGAGAAAGCCGATCGCGGCTACCATGACTTGTATCAGCTCCTTGACGCCGAAATACAGGTCCATCTTGAACCACGCCTCGCTCATCCCGTGATTCAAGTGGCGCGCGAACAGATAAGAGAGCGGAATACTGACCAATAATCCCACGAGCCCTTCGATCATCGTTTCCATCATGATGATCGAGGTGAGAAATCCGTCGGAATATCCGAGCGAGGCCAGGGTCGCGTACTCGCCTTCCCGATCTCGAACGTTGATGGTGATGCCCGTGAGTAAAAACAGCACCGCCATCGACACCGCTATCCAGAGGGAGATCTTGGTAACCACGATCGCTTGCGCGAGAAAATCCAGCACCGCGGTTTTAATGTCGAGCTTGGGCTGCACCCAGGCGACGTTTTCGTCTTGATATAGGAGCTTTTTGATTTCAACCGGCGGTAACGAGCTGTAAGCGTGAAAGCCTCGGATGCGATCGTCCAGCATTTTCGCGGCGACTTTAGGCGGTATATAGGCGATGCCCGTGGTCATGCGGTTGAGAATACCCACGACTTTAAAGGTGTATGAGCGCTTGTCCGAGCTAATCTTCACGCGGTCGCCGACTTTGACCGGTAGATGATCCACCTTGCTGAAAATCACCTCAAAGGCCTCGTCCGAGGTGAAATATCCGCCCGCGGTGAAGTCCACGTCGAGTATCTTGGATAAATTCCCCGCGCTGTACAACAAATAGTCTCTATAGAATCCCTTGCCTTGCACCCGGCCGAGCTCGCCGACGACCGGTCTCACGCCACTGATCTCCTTTCTATTCCAGATCTTTTCCGCTTCTGCTTTGGATAAGGGAACGCGAAAGGTTGCGAGGATGTCCCACTTCTCCTGCGCGAGCGCCTTGTTCGCGTAGAACTCCCAACTCTGAGTGCTGGAATAAAAGGCCGTCAGAATCGCTATCGCCAGCGCGACCAAGGCGATGGTGGCTAAGGAGGCGCCGGGTCTACGGACCAGATTGCGCACGCTGTATTTGAGCAGTAGAGATCGAAAACGCAGAAACGTGGAGAAGTCTATCTTACTCGTTAGAATCCTGCGCGACTCGGTGTGTCGGATCGCCTCCTGAGGCGTAAACCTGAAGATTTCCAAGAGCGGCAGGATGGAAGACGCGACCGCGAGAAATACCCCGATGAAGAAACCCTCGACGAAAAAATGAGCCGGGTAGACGTAGCGAACCGGGGGCATTTCCAAAAAATAGGCGACCGAGTCGGCCAAGAGCCAACCGTTGGGCGAAGCCAAAAGAACTCCGAACAGCCCGGCCATCACTCCCAGCGTGACGCTGGTGAACAAAAAGCCGAGCAAGATCTGACCCCGTGCGAAACCGAGAGCCATCAATACGCCGATTTCCCTTCTCTGACCCTGGACCAAACGGTTGAAGACCATCACCGTTACCACACAGACCACGACCGCGAAGAGTAAAACCACGGCGGGCACGAATATATCAAACCCACGGAGATCTTGCTCCAGCCATTTGTAGGAAAACTGATTTTCCCGGACCGTGATGCGGTTGAGCTCCAGCCCCTTGAGCGCCTTCAGCACGCTCTCTTTACTCGCGGCTCCTCCTTTATCATATATAAAAGCCAGGTTGTTATACATCAGGTATCCGAAGATCTCCCGCACCCGGTCCATGGTGGCAAAGGCGATGCCTAAAGAGCCCTTGATCGGGATCAACTCGTAAGGGCTGCCCATGGGCACGAGATACTCGGGGGTGATCGCGATGCCCCGGACGGTGAATTGCACCGGAAAGCCCAGGGACCTTAGGGCGATGGTGTCTCCGACCTTCAGGTTGTGCACCTTGGCGAAGCTGCGGTCTATCAGGATGCCCTCTTTGTCGCCGTCTTTTAGCCGGCTACCTTCGATCACCTCGACGTCGTTGACCGCGAGCCCTGACCCCTGTTTTTGATGGATCAGGATGATCGATGTCGGATCTTTACCGGCCATATCCAGGCTCGTCTGGTATATAAACCTGGCGACGTGTCGCGTCCCGCGCACCGGCAACGCGGGCATTTCATCGGGCGAGACCGCGGTGAAATAGAGATCGAGATCGGCCAGTCTGAGCGACTCGTAATAATAATCGCGCGTGTGCTCCAAGGAATCGCGCGCCATGAAGCCTCCGGTAAAAACCGCGACGCCGAGGGCGCCGAACAAGGCGATGGTGGCGGCCCGCCAACCCAAACCACGGATGTCTCGGACCGCCTTTTTAATCAGCGTAACCATGCGTCGCCGCCTTTCCCTCGACGATATACAGCACACGGTCGGAGATCTGCTTAATTCCGGGATTGTGCGAGACCACGATACACGTCAGCCCGATATCGCGGATCAGATCCTTCATCAGCGAGGTCACGACATCCGCGGTCTTGGTATCGAGATTTCCCGTGGGCTCGTCGGCTAAAACCAGTAGAGGTTCCTTGGCCAGCGCGCGGGCAATCGCCACCCGCTGCTGCTCGCCCCCGGAAAGCTGCGTGGGATATTTCTCTATCTTGTCGGCCATCGCGACCTTTTCCAAATAGTGATTGGCCCGAGCGCGGATTTCTTTACGCTTTAAACCCAGTACCTCTAATCCGGCCTCCACGTTTTCCAGAGCCGTGAGCGTGGGCAATAGATTATAAAACTGAAAGATAAACCCGAGCTTGTTCGCTCGGAATCTGGTCAGCTCCCGTTTGCCCATTCGCATCAGGTCCTCGCCGCAGATTCTCAAGCAGCCGGAGTCGGGCAAATCCAAGGCGCCGATTAGATTCAGCACGGTCGTCTTGCCGCTGCCCGAGGGACCGAAGATGGTGAGAAACTCCCCTTGTCTAGCCTGAAAGCTGAAGCCCTTTAATACTTCGGTCACGACGCCGTTTCCGTAGCTTTTACAGATGTCGGTCGCTTCAACCACGTATTCTTGGTTCGAAGGTATTCTAATTAAATCGCGATTCGGCGCTGCCGCCGCCTCTACTATTAAATCCATGGATTAACTCTGGTTTAAATGGGTTAAAAGGATATGGTCATACGCCGTGAAACGTGCGCTGCTTGAAAAACCACTCGACGCCAACTCTTCGTTGGTTCCCGAACAGGTAGCGGTAATCGTTATCAAAATCGATTCCAACCGTCGGTATGAGCAATCATAGCACCGGCGAGCCGATAAAACGAGTAACAAGTGAGTTGAATCGAACCGCTTTGTTCGAAAACATCTTTCGTGTAACCTCGAACCGGGAGATCCAGCCGCGAGGTTTCATTTCCGGGCAAATTGTGCAAAATTTTTGCAGGGTCGAGTATACGTATAACACCGTATAGCGCTTCGTGTTCGACAGTTTATCGCACTATTGGTCCATTCGCCGATGAGGTGTATTATGATTCTTTTGTCGTAAAAATGATTACCGCGAGAGTCATACGCATAAGCGAGCCGGGCGGCGTGGAGGTATTGCGGTTAGACCAAAGCGAAATCGCCGAGCCCGGCGGATCCGAGGTGCTGGTCGCGGTCCGCGCCGCGGGTTTGAATCGGGCTGATGTGTTACAACGGCGCGGCCTTTATCCCGCGCCGCCGGGCTATCCGCAGGATATACCCGGCTTGGAATTCGCGGGAGAGGTCGTTCGAGTCGGCCCGCGAGCTCGGTGTTATCAGCCGGGAGACAGGGTGATGGGCATTACCGCCGGCGGCGCCATGTCGACCCACCTTTTAGCACGCGAACGCGAGCTGATTCCGATTCCCATGCGTCTCTCGTTCGCCGAGGCCGCCGCGATTCCCGAGGTTTTTCTCACCGCGTATGACGCGTTGCTGATACAGGGAGGCTTGCGGGCGGGTCAAGCCGTGCTGATCCATTCGATCGGCAGCGGTGTCGGCAGCGCCGCGTTACAGCTCGGATTGCTCGCGGGCGCGCAAGTCATCGGGACTTCGCGCAGCGAACTAAAGCTCGAAACCTGCCGTGGTTTAGGTCTGAAGCATGCGGTTTTGGTCAAAGACGCGGCGTTCGCCCGGCAAGTTCGGGAACAGACCGAGGGCAGAATGGCCCAACTTATCTTGGATACCGTGGGAGGCGCCTATCTCGGAGAGAATATCGAAGCCTTGGCGCCGGGCGGTCAAATCATCGTGATCGGTTTGTTGGGCGGAGCGCGGGGCGACTTGTCTTTGAATTCCTTATTAGCGAAACGCGCGAGCATTCACGGGAGCGTTTTACGTTCGCGCTCACTTGAGGAAAAAGCCGCGCTCGCTCAAGGTTTTATTCGGGAGCTACTGCCGCGGTTCGAAAGCGGCGAATTAAGACCGGTAATCGATCGCGTCATGCCGATGGATAGCATTCAGCAAGCGCAGCGAAGGATGGAACAAAACCTCAATTTCGGAAAGATCGTGCTGCAATGGTAAGCGAATAATATTGGACGCTATCAGCGCAAGTATAGATCGAACCGTGCCGGCGCGATCGCCTGCTCGACGCGATTCCGTGGTTCCCGGACGCGTCCCGGCCGAGCGTACGCTAATGCATTTTACTCACGGCGAATAGGCCTTGGCGACATTTGCTGCATAAGCTAAAATCCGCGGGTCGATTTGAGAGGATTCCCTATGAAGATATTCAAATACACCGACCTTGCGGCCACGACCCTCGATACGGATTCTATCAAGAGCGTCAAGGCCGCGGTGGCTATAGGTAAAGCGGACGGCGCGTCGAACTTTTGCATGCGTATTTTTACGATCGAAAAGGGAGGCTATACCCCCAGGCACTCGCACGCATGGGAGCACGGAATATTTATTCATCAAGGTCGCGGCCAGGTGTTTAACCAGGGGAGTTGGATCGACGTCGAAAGTGACTCGGTAATCTTTATTTCGGGTAATGAAAAGCACCAGATTAGAAATACAGGCGATTCGCCCTTGGTCTTTGTCTGTGTCATCCCCTCGGGACCGCCGGAGCTGTAATTCTCGGGGCGCGGCTTGCGATGAGATTACCTTAACGTTGCAAAAAATCCGTCGGCGTAAAACGCTTCGCTCGCGAAAAACAGCGCGAACTAAGGGCGTGCTCACTTTTTTTGGACCTCACTTAGGGTGCACTAAGCTCGGGCCCAAAA
>JAFGIB010000082.1 GCA_016929805.1 Deltaproteobacteria bacterium
GGAGCGCGATGACGTAACTCGCCAATTGTCTCGAGACGCCTGCAGGTGGGAAGCGATAACGTCGCACCTTCGGCTCGAGGCAGGCGACGAATTCCGGATTGTGCGGGACGAATCGAAAAGCATGCGCGCTTCCGTCTCGATTGACGATAAAGGCGATACGCACTTGAGCCAGCTCGGGATTACGTCCGATCTCTTGGATGATGCACTCTCGGATCTCGTCCGCGTGCTCGGCAAAAGTTGCGTTTATGCTCGCTTGCTCGCGCCTCGCCTTCGGCGGTTTGGTTCGGACATCCCGGCCGGAATCTCGTGCCACCGTGATTTCGCTCCGCGTCGCCGCATCGAGGCGCGCGCGAATGCCGCTCGCCAGCGACCGGAGGGTCGACGGACGATCGGCAACGTGTAACAGAAACGAGCGCTCCTCAGGGCCTCCGTATCGCAACAAGCCGTCGGCCGCCGCCAGTAGCACCTTTTCCGATCCGTCAAACGAGCTATCGCTTCGGTATTGCTGTATAAATGCCTTCAACAAGGGTATGAGCGTGCTATCACCGAGCTCGACTATGCCCGAAATGACCACGGGCAGATCGGCCATCGGGGTCGCATAGTCGAATAAATGCTGGATTAAGCTCGGCGCCGCCTTCTTTTCCCTGAGCTCTATTAGAGCCGGAACGATGAGGGAAAAATCGGGCGGGCGCGTTGCCGACAAAAAATCGGCGTGTTGGGACAACTCATCGAGTAGATAATTTCGGCCGGTACGCCGTTTTCTGAGTAGTTGAGCGACGGAGCCCTTGATCGCGGGAGGCAGACCGCTTTGCGCGTATATGTCGAGTAAATCCCGAGTGACCTCGGCCGGCGGTAATTGCGCGAGCTGGCGCGTAGCGAAGATACGCGCTAGCACCAGCCGATTATCCGGATCGAGAGCGATCTTGACGAGTTGTTCTCTCAACGAGAGGCCGGCGGCGCTTGCTTGAGAGGATCGGGAGACCAAATCCGCTAACCCCCCGGCGTCCACGCTGGCCGACTCAAGGTGGTGAGGGATACGAGTTGTATATCGCGGCTCTCCGGTCTCGCCGTCCGTCAATTCGATCGCTCCGGTCTCGGTCACGCTTATTACGCCGCCTCGAATGCTTTGGCTCGCGACGACATCATCGTTAAAAACCCGGCTCCACGCCACGGCGCCGCTCAGATCTATTTTAAATAGATAACGGTAGAATAGTAGATAGAAGCAATCCCCGGCTATGCGAATTTTTTCACTATCGTCGCCGTCGATCTCAAACAGAATGCGAATCCGCCCGAGCGCGGAGCGCCCGCCCGGTTGCGGCGTATACGCGTTTTCCCACAACGACGGATTCGCGGGAAGACCGGAGAAGGGTTGCGCCAGATACGGCGCCGAGCTTTTGGTTCCGCGATAGCCTTTAGGCGTTAGTCGGTAAATCGCCCGGTCTCCAAAAAAAACCCCTTTGCCGTTCGCTGTAACCCAAGTGATAACGTCGTCGAGAGAGCGTAGCCGAGCCTTTTCGTCGCCGGTCGACTCGTCCAAAACCGCGATTTTCTGCCGGTCCCAGGGCACGAGGACGAGACCCGCGGTCGCCGCGGGCCTGCCGAGTCGTCCGGAAACCCGATAGCGCCAACGTTCTTTTCCGCTACGGCTATCGCGCGCGGTAATCAGCGAAAAGCTTTCGCCCGCGCTGAAGCAACCGCTCATAGAATAAATAATAGATGACGAGCCTTGCGCGGCGCCCAGGTATTGTAGACCTTCAGTCGAAAAACGCCATCGCGTTGAACCCGTCCGCAGATCGAAAGCCGTCACCCGGCCGTCAACCACCGCAACCACCGAGTCGTTCATAATCTCCGGACGCGAATCGGCCCTCGCGGCGCGGCGCCATAAGAGTGTGCTAGAAGCGATATCGAAGAGAATGATTTCAGGTTGTTTGCCGTCGGTTGTAGCCGCGAGCAACGGTTTTGAGAGATAATTTTTCGCATTTTTGTTCGATTTAGCCGCGGAAAGGCGAGCGGCGATACGGGAGATACGCGCCGGTCGGTTGTCGTCAAAGCTCGAGCTGAACGCCGATGAAACAGCTCCTCCGCAACCGGCAAGCAAAAACCAGACGAAAAGCAGCTCGAACTTTTGTGTCCATGCCATCGCTCGTCTTCGCGGCCTTTCCCACGAGCGGGACATGAGCAGATTATGCGAGAGAATCGGAGAGATCATCGTTCGGGTTCTAATTCACTTCTCGCTTGTCCGGCTTTACCGTAAGCGGAATTCGATTGATCGTTCTTTGCACCATTTGCGCGAGCTCGGCATCTCCTTGTTTTTGGTAATGTGCCAGAAGTTGCATCAAAAACTCTCGTATCGTATTTCCGGAAACCTCGCCGAGGGTGGCAATGATGGTAAGCTTCACTTCTCGCGGTAGGTTTTCCCTGGTTAGAAATCGTTCATAACCCGAAAGCATGGTGATCAGCGGCTGCCGTTCAAGGTGTCGGTTAAAACGTTCCACGCTGTCGGCGTCACCGATTTGACCGATGGCCACGGCGGCTTCGGCGACTCCACGCGAAAAGGCCCAGAACAAAGTCTCCACTTGCCGTTTTGAACCGACTTCCGCCAATAACAGTGCGGCGGTCGCCCGGACTTCCGGATGCATATCGCGCAGGCCCTGGGTTATGATCTCCGCGATATCGGGGGCGTCGATGGCGGACAAGGCGACATAGGCAAGCCGCCTCGCCTGGTACCTGCGATGGCGGGTTAAATCCTTCAGCAACTCTTTCGCCTCGCTAGAGCCGATTCTTCCTAGCGCTTCGATCACGTGGTCAGTGACGCCATCGGGCTGACCGTCCCTTATCAACCGCACGAGTCTGGGGACGACTAACGGATGGCATATTTGACTAAGCTCATCGACCAGCGCGATCGCCGATTTTTCGTCGGCTGATATCAGCTCGGAGACGATCGAATCGATTTGAGCGCGTGAAGCGGTTCTAGCGCATTTTGCACGAGACGCGCTCGACTCAGCGTTGACGGAAGAAGCGGTTACGAGGAAAAGGCTCGCGAGCGCGACAACCGATTCCAGGATTCGCTTACGATGGATTTCTATCGTAATTCGCCCCCGGCGCCTTGTCTCGAGCGGAGCATCAAAGATAGAGCCGAGTGTGACGAATGCGAACGGAATAAAGCTAACAACGCCGAGAGAGAGCCAGATGGTAAAACCAACGTCGGTGTCGTAGAAAGTCGGCACGTATCACCTATTTGTCCGGGGATTGAGGCCGTTTAGTTTATCTCGAAATGCCGGCCGTGGTATTAATTTCGATCGCCGTTCGCTTCTGAAAGCGGAGAGCCGCCGGTGATCGGACGGCGTTCCCGTCACGGAGCCAAAACCGCGTGCAAAACCCCTCGCAGACGATTTTTCAAGAGAGCCATTCCTCGCTCGGCGGTCGGTCAAGAGAGACCGAATCGTCGGTCTTCATCCGCAGGCTTAAGTCTCGACTGCCCTTAACGTTACTGTTGTTCGCGCTGTTAGCCGTTCTCATACTCGTACGAGGCAGGGGAACGGACGCGAACGACTACGCGGCTTCGTTATGCAAGAAGCTAGCGACGAAAGGGCTCAGCGTTGATCCGAAGGAGGTCGTTTGGTTGTCGAAAAAACCGGGACCTTTCAGGCCTCGGCCCGCTCTGTTTATCGGAAAAAAGGCCGATGACCTAGAGGATGTCTACTACGTCGAGGCGCGTACGGCCGGAAAAAGCAGTGTTCTTGATCTTTGGTGGTTGACAAACATCACCCGCACCTCGAGCGCGGCTGAACGTTCGCTCGTCCGGTTTGGTTCCTACGTCGCGTACGGCGTTCGACTGGGAAAGACCTACGATGCGGTGGTCATTCTCAATTCCAAGGGTGAATCAAGGAAGCTCACCGAGAACTGGCCGGCCGTGGCAAAGATCCAAAACGCGATTACGAATTTGCAGGATTCAGGGCGTTTAATGGGCTTTGGACGTGATCGGTTCGTCTTAAGAAATTTCGCTTCTGACTTGGACATCTCCACGAGTAAAGGACGCTTCGTGGTCGTCGCGGACGGCGCGCGAATCGTGATTGATCCCAAAACCAACCGCGTGCTCGAAGGCGTCGATATCGTTGAATTACAACCCATGGTTAAGTCGCTGCCCGGAAAAATAACCTGGGCGGTAGATACGCTTAGAAACATCTCGTGGTTCGGCCCTCATTTTGTCGAATGGCTCGAGCACACGGTTTTTGGCCTTACGGACAAGTCCGAGCGTATATACCACCGGTTCGTCGGTACCAAGATCGAGAGATCGGATGTGCTAAAAGAGCTCGGCCTTCAAAAGATGGACTCGGAGTCCGAGAAATTGTTGACCGCCGATGACCCGAACTCGGGTTGGCCGCCGGCAGAGCTCAGTCCGGTTGACCCGCCGATCGGCAAGCCGATTCAAGGCGAGGGCCAGTGGATTCCGGTCATCGATCCGAGTTTTGTAAACGCCTATCCCAACGCCCCGCCGGCTTTTTATCAAACCTTTATTCGAGTCGATCCCGAGCGAGAATACGTACGAGTTTACGTCACGCTATGGGACCCTAGACAGGTTCAACTACACATCGTGATGGGCACGCGCGAGCCGGAAAGCGCGACGGGCAAAACCGGTACCGGAATGATTCCGCGCGATCCAAGCACTTTGCGAAACCTGGTCGCCGCGTTTAACGGCGGCTTCCAAGCGCTTCACGGCGAATTCGGCATGATGGCGGACGGGCAAGTCTACTTACCGCCGAAACCTTGGGCGGCGACGGTCGCGGTATTCGACGACGGACGGGTGGGAATGGGCTCTTGGCCCGGTTTTGGAAGGTCTAACGACTGGGATGAAGATGCCGCCAACCAGCAAATCCCCAAAAATATGGTCTCCATGAGGCAGAACTTGACCAGCGTGGTTGAGAACGACGAGTACAATCCGTGGAAACGATGGTGGTGGGGAGCCGCGCCTCCGTGGGAAAAGGAGCAGACCTACATCTACCGCTCGGGAATCTGTATTACTAAAGAGTCCTTTTTCGCGTTCTTCTGGGGAGAGTCGATGGGACCGGAAGAACTGGGAAAGGCGATGTTGAAGACGCGCTGCGTACGAGGCATGCACCTCGATATGAACAGCAAACACACGGGATTCGAGTTTTACAAACCTTTACGGCAAGGAGCGCGGCCGGGAGAGCTTGGTCGAAAGCTTACGGATGCGCAGTTTGAGGGTCCGCTTCCGGACAACGGCGTGAATAGCTTGTTTAGAGCGCGAAAAGCGGTTACCTCCATGACGCCGTTGCGCTTTCCTCGGTACCTCGGCCGCGATCCGCGCGATTTTTTCTATTTAACCTTAAAACCCGTTTTGCCCGGCCCTGACCTCCAGGTCGATGGAAAATCGATTGGTTTTTCCACCAGTGGTCTGCCTAATTCGGGTTGGCCCCACACATTCGCGCGAGCCCATTCTGTCGAAAAAGACGGGTCCCTTACCTGGCTCGTTCGTATCGATCCTCGAAGGGGAATTTTTGGGTCAGTTGACGGCAATCGATCTGAATCGCCGCTTGCGTATCTGTCTGGAGTCTATTCCGAAGCGAAGAGTCTGAGAGCCGACGCCTTTCGTTTTTCCGGAGTAGACCAAGAATGGGAGGTCGAAAAAGGAGAGATAGCGCTCTATGCGGTCCGCGAACTCACCGGATGGAAATACAGCGTCGGGAAACCCGAAAAGAATGCGCAATTATTATTTACAGGGCCCGCTCTTTCGGAGGCAAAAGCGGCGACTGCGGCTATAGGAATCGATGAAGACGGGTTCCTCGTTTACGGGGAGTGTGAATCGGGAGACGTTAACGTTCTATCGACCCGTATAGGACAGGCAGGAGCGAGTCGAGCCGTCGTTTTACCGCAAGGCGCTCGATTGGCTTTTCTCATAGATGGAAAGACTATTAGCGTTAACGGCCACGGAAGAATTACGGTCGATTTAGAAGAGAGCATAGCTATCCATACTCAAGAGAGACCGGCCGCCGAGGTGATTTGGCCGGACACGGAGCCGAGACCGTATCGGGTTTGGGGTTGGTTACAGGGACGCCGCTTCCGCTACTTTCCTACGGGAACGCCTCGTTTCCCTATGCCGGACGAAGACGAAGAAATGTAACCGGGTTTTTCGTCGTTTTGATCCTCATCCGCGCGCTGAAGCCTGTACGATAGAGCATTCTTTTTGCATCAAACCCATAGGTTGTGCAATTGATTGACAAATATCGTTATACTCTTTTCGCTTGTCCTACAGCATAATAGACGACGGGTCCTCTCCCTAACCCGGGAGATACCTGTTTGAAACAGACACAACCTGCTACGTGAGGGTCGAGGTGCAGAAACCCATCCTCTTTGGAAAATATTACCTTTTGGAACGAATCAACGTCGGAGGTATGGCCGAGGTCTTTAAGGCTAAAGCGATCGGAGTGGAGGGGTTTGAGCGGTTGGTCGCGGTTAAACGCATCCTTCCGAACATCGCGGAAGACAACGAATTCATCGAGATGTTTATCGACGAGGCGAAAATCGCGGTGCAGCTAACCCATGCGAACGTCGCTCAAATTTTTGACCTCGGAAGAGTCGGGGATAGCTATTACATCGCGCTGGAATACGTCCACGGCAAAGATCTTAGAGCGGTTTTTAACAGAGCGCGTAATCGCGGAGAACCGGTTTCGATCTCCTTGGCCTGCTTTGTAACTATGAAAGTCTGCGAAGCTCTTGACTATGCCCACAACAAAAAGGACGCGGTGGGAAAGCCGCTGAATTTCGTGCATCGCGATGTTTCTCCTCAAAACGTACTGATCTCTTACGATGGAGAGGTGAAAGTAATCGATTTTGGGATCGCGAAGGCGGCCGGAAAAGCTAGTAAAACGCGAGCTGGAATTCTTAAAGGAAAGTTCGGATACATGTCGCCCGAGCAGGTCAAAGGTATGGACATCGACCGCCGGAGCGACGTCTTCGGAGTGGGTATATGTTTGTACGAGCTGCTTACCGGCGAACGACTGTTTTCGGGGGAAAGCGACTTCTCTACGGTGGAGAAGGTACGCAAGGTCGATATCATGCCTCCGAGCACCTACAATCGAAGGATTCCTGAGGAGTTAGAACAAATCGTTCTAAAAGCCTTGGCCGGTGAGGTGGAAGAAAGGTACCAGACCGCGGCGGAGCTGCACGATGAGCTGGAATCCTTTACCTACACCAGCGGCAACATCTTCAATCGCAAAGATCTCAGCGCTTATATGCGTAAGGTATTTTCCGAGGAGCTCGCCCAAGAGTCCGCGCGCGATCAAAAGTACCAGGCGCTGATGATGTCCGAAACCAAACGGGAAGATGAGATGGCGCCGAACGCGGTCGCATCGCCACAGGTTTTTAATTTAATATCTAGTGATTCTCCGCGTAGAGCGCCGAGCAGTACGTTGCGACCGGTAATGGGTGCCTCCCCACCGCAAGGTTCGGAGCCACAACAAGTTCGGGCGCCGTATCAACGTTTTAATACCCTGACAGGGATACCCTCGATCGATCAAGGACAACCTCGGCAGGTATCGGACCGAGGCGATGCGTCGCGGTCACCGGAAAAGCCCGTCGTTCCTCCTCTGATTCCGAGGCTGCAATCGATTCCGCCGGGCTTCGAGCAAGAGAGTCCCGCGGCAGATTCCGGTCCATTCGGCGCCGCATGGGATGACGACGATCTATCGACTCAAATTTACGATAAGCCGGAAAGAGACTCGGAAGATGACCTGCATGCCCTCGAATCCGAGATTGACGAGAGAGCGACCGTACCCGAGCCCTATTCGTCTAACCAGCAGGCGCGGGCGCGGGTCCCCATAGCACCGAGCGCCGAGGCATTGCCCGCCCAGCCATTACGTACCCCCGCGCCTTCCCGCTCGAGCCCGGGAGTCGGGTCGGCACAGTACCATCCGCCGGCTTTAGAGCAGGTTGCCCATCAGAACTACCAACCAGGGGCACAGCCGCCGGATGTGCAACAAGCAGTGGCGCAACAACTGGATTTGCCGGACGAGCTTTTTTATTCTCAAAGACCGTCGCGACGACGACAAGGTAAAACACCGATTTACATCGCCGCGATAGTCGGCGCGGTCATGATCGTCGCGGCTGTCGTGTTTGGATCGAGATTGTTCGTCGCGCAGCCGGATGTCGGCATAATTCACCTTACGACGCTGCCCAAGGACGCGATTGTGAAGCTCGATAATCGGGTTGCTTTTGGAAGCACGAGTCCATTTTTAATCAGTAACGTCACGCCGAATGTCACCCATCTGCTAGAAGTAACCCGAGACGGCTACGAGCCGTGGTCGCTCGAGCTGGTTCTCAAACCGGGTGAAGTCAGACAATTGGACAGGGTTACGCTTCGTCCGGCGAGGTCGGGCTTTACCTTGAACTCGGACCCGCCCGGCGCGAAGGTTTTTGTCGACGGGGTCGAATTGGCGCAGCAGACTCCAGTTGAAGTAACCGCGATAGCGCCGGGTCCTCATCGGATTCGCGTACTATATAGCGATGACTATTACCCATGGGAGATTCCGGTCAATATCGTCTCTGGTACGGTATTGGAGCTACCGCCCGCGAAACTGCTTCCGACCGAACCGCTTTCGCGCGAAAGAACGCGCATCAGAACACCGCTAAGAGAGTCGAGCCCGTACGTTGAGCATGAGCCCAAAGAGCGTGAATCGAGAGAAAAAACCGCGGCTATCGTGCTGGCTGACGGACGGTTGCGTATTAATACGCGTCCGTGGTCCGAGGTCTTCGTTGACGACAAACGCATCGGCAATACCCCTCAAATGGATATACAGCTCAGACCCGGCCGGCACGCCGTTACACTGGTAAATCCACAATTCAATCTTCGCAAGACTATCTCCGTCGATATCGCCCCGGGGGAAACGACGACCAAAGTGATCGATTTGCTTCCGGAACCCGGCAGTCCTTAAGCCGAGATTGCTTTTCCTCAGCGCATGACAATATCGGCTATATAACCTTTACCTCGATTTGTTTCGGCTTGGCTTCTTCGCGTTTTTTAAGCTTGAGCGAAAGCACGCCGTTTTTTAGCTCCGCGCTAATTTTTTCGGGATTGACCGTATTGGGCACGCGAAACGTTCGATAGAAATCCACCGCTCGCCATGTTGATGGATCCGGCGCGTCTGCTTGTGTGCCTTGAATCAAAAGCTCGGAGTCCTCCATCCTGATGGTTAGATGCTCTTTTGTTACTCCCGGAAGATCCGCGAGAACCAAAATTTCATCCCTGTTTTCGAATACGTCAACCGCGGGGGCGACGCGCTGTTTATCGCTCGAGCGCGCCGTGAGACCCTCTTGTTCCTTTCGAGTGATATCCGTTGATTTGGAAGCCATGATACCTTCTCCTTTCTGATTCGCCTTTTCGACTACTTTACTCGTACCTGAATTTCTCGGGGACGTGCTTCCTCGGCCTTGGGCATGGTCAGCTCGAGGATTCCGTTCTTAAGCACCGCTTCGACCTTACTGGTATCGATCAGCGAGGGAAGCGTGAAGCTGCGGGCGAACTGCATCGCGCCCCGTTCTTGCCGGTGAGCCGCGTAGCCTTCCGGAACCTCGATTTTACGTTCGCCGCGAATCGTGAGTGACCCCTGCTCGATGGTGATATTGAGGTCCTTTTCGCTGAAACCGGGTAATTCAGCTCTGAGCTGCAACGCGTGCCCGTTGTCGTTCAGGCCTACGCGAAAGGCTCTTCCGTAAAACGGGCGCGCGAATTCGCCGTACTCTTCGTCCCGATCATAGAAATCGAAAAGCCTATCCATTTCCCGCCTCAGCTCATTGAGCGCGGACAGGCCTCTATCTAGACCACCTAATCCTAAATCGCTCCAACGCGTTAACATGGCAACCTCCTTTTGGTTATAAATTGATACTCCGTCTCCCTTGACCGCTCCGGGTTATACACTGCGCCCAATCCACGAGCGCTCGTCTCGTTCAACTCGTGAGTTGGCCTCAAGGGCTATCCGATTTCACACGCGAACGCAGCCGCCCTCTATCTGCTATTTCTGCAACCGCTCTTCCTTTGAGAGATCCGCCAGCCCCAACTACTTTCCCTATCGCGTTTATTCAAACTGCGTATCCAATCGCCGGCTAAGGTCGTCAAAGGATTTCCATCGCAATTTTCATAACCGAAGCTCCTTGCCAAAGGGATTACTACAAAAAGTAACCATGGGTTGTGCGCTGTCAAGCGTCACTCCGGCGGAAAACACATATCGAATAATCGTTTAGGGCCAGAAGGGGAATGAACCTTAGCGTTGTAAAAAACGTCGAGCGGAAACGCGAAAAAAGCTATAAAACAAGGGCGCGCGGACGTTTTTTTTTGGACCGCGGCTTAGTGCACCCTAAGTGAGGTCCAAAAAAAGTGAGCACACCATTAGTTCGCGCTATTTCGCGAACTCAGCGGTTTACGCCGACGGATTTTTTGCACCGTTAAGGTGCATAAGCCGAGTCCTAACTCTCCGTATCGTTAGGCGGCGACGTGGGGACAGACTTTTTTATAGTTACAGTACCGGCAGGTCGCGGCCAGCGTCGTAAAGGTAAAGCGCTCCTCGCTCGCGCGGTTCGTCTCGGGGTCGTCGAGCAGCATCTTCATATCCCGAATCGAACCTCGAATGTGGTGTACTATCGATTCAAGACCTTTACCCGTGAGGGCGTAATAAAGCTGTCTTCCGCTGGCTAAATTGAACTCGATGGTCCTGACCCGTTCCTGCTCCACAGCCCACTTCTGTGTCGCGTAGTAGGAATAGCAAGCGAGCTGCACGTCGTTACGTTCCGCGTCGGAGCGGCCGGTCTTCCAATCGTAGATCACGATATCGCCGTTCGCGTCGCGATAGGAGAAATCGAGCACCACATGGACCTTTACGCCTTCCAGTTGGAACGAGGAAAAATCTTCCATCTCCAACCACTGATCGAGCGACAAGCTTTGTATTTGCCGATAAACGTCGCTGCAATAGAAGTTTCGCAGGCACTTTACCGCGTGGTCGGCGGTCTCTTTCCACGCGCTGGCCGGCAGATTGAGCTTGTATTCGTGCTCGAATAGGCCGCACGTTTTGGGATTCTTCCAATAATCCCCGCGCCGGGAGTTGGCGAAGTCGTTGCGCATCGAGGCCAAGGTGGCGTCGATAGCCTCCGCGTCGAGCATGGGCTTGATACCTCGCCGTTGGTTCTCCAAGGCTCTTCTAATACAGTCATGCACTTTTGATCCGGCCCACATGCTTCGCGATTGAAGCTGCTTGAGCACGTAGATTTCCCGTGTTCTCGCGTCGCAGTCGATCTTCCACCCTCCCCAGGAACCGTAGTACTGAAAGTAGTATTGTCTCGGGCATTTTCTGAAGATTTCGTCTCGGGTCTTCGACCAGGAAAACTCATTTTGCAGTTCGTTCATCGCGCTATCTTACCTCTCGCAACGCCTTTTCCAAATTGGCGATCAGCATTTGATCCATCGCCGCGGTAATCGTGTGCCCGACTCCTTCGAAAGCCACCAGCTCAGCCCGATAGCCGAGCCCCCTGAGGTGTTTAATCATTCGTTCGTCAGGGGCGAATGGAACCAGGAGGTCTTCTGTTCCGTGCATCGAAATAATGGGCGGATAGGCTTTGCCGGCCTCGGGTTTGGATTTCGGCCACAAGCCTTCGGGCAGAAAGCCCGAAATCGGAAAAGCGCTTGAGAACAGCTTCGGATGCATAAGCGCGAGCGCATAAGAAAGCATTGCGTTTTGGGAAAATCCGCAGACTATCGGTTTGCCGAGCGTGGGCCTTTTGCTCTTCAGCTCGACGACGGCTTGAGCGATTTGTATCGCCGCTTGTTGAATCTCGAGCGCGAGGTAGTCGGGCTTTTCGTCGGCCACCCTATAGGTGAACCAGGAGTAACCGTAACCGTAAGGCGCGGGCGCTTGAGGCAAAATGAGTCGGGCGGGAGACCTTAGCGTGGCAAGCCAGTCGGCGTTCGGCGCATCGCCCATGCCGTGAATCACGACTACCATCGGCAGTTGCGCGGAGGCCCCGACGTTTCCCTTAATTATCTCGAGGTAGTTAAGTCCCGCGGCCCGGCCCCGGATCAGCCCGAGCGAGGACACGGAAGGGGCCGCCGGCGGTTTCGGATCCGGCGGAGAATCCGTGGGCGTCGCGCCGCGGCTACACGCGTTAAGAACTAAAAAAAATAAAAGGACGAAGCGCGCGTAGCGTTTTCCATTCGGTGTCGTCGGCATCGCGGTCGCGGACATGGGTTCTGTCGGGTCGGCTGTTATCATCTTAGACAGGCGGCGATCGGCTGATTTGTCATGGACGCAAAATGTATCGTACTAGGAGGCGCCGAGTCCAGTCGCAGTGACCATAAAATTTTCGACATTTTTCCGCGCCGATTGATATGCTTGTCGTGGCGGCACATCGACAAATCATCCGGGGTCGGGCCTATATATGGTTAACGAAACAGACGCGGTATCGGATTTTCTATCGACCTGGGAACGCGCGCCAGGCCGTCGGGCCGGCGCGGCTGAGAACCACCTTTGCCGCGCGGATCCGCGTTTGACGCGAATCATCAAACAGGCCGGCCCGCAACGATTCGGCAAGTCAAACGCAAGGTCTCACTTCGACGCTATCGCTCGCTCTATTATCTATCAACAAATCTCGAAAAAGGCAGCGGCCGCTATCTATTCGCGGTATTTGAACGTACTCGCGAGCGATCCAGAACCGCGTCAGGTTCTAAGGATTCCGCCGAGCGCGCTTCGATCCGTAGGCCTTTCGGCTTCCAAGGTTCGCTACCTAAAAGCGCTGGCGTCGGCTGTCGCGTCGGGCGAGATCGATCTCGATCGAATCGCCGAGAGGTCCGATGAGCAGATCATCCAGGAGCTCACACGGTTGCCGGGTATCGGCCTCTGGACCGCTCAGATGTTTCTCATGTTTCGTCTACAACGGCTCGACGTGTTGCCGACGCGCGATTTGGGAATTCGACGCGGGCTACAGCTCGTCTACGCGCTCGGCGAGCCGGCCGCCCCTGGATACCTCGCAAAAGTCGGCGAGAAGTGGTCGCCCTATCGAAGCATCGCTTCGCTTTATCTATGGACGGCGGTTGACTTGAACGGATAGACCTCATCGCTTTTTTCGCGTTTCCGCTCGACGTTTTTTGCAACGTTAAGGTAGGGCCAACCCTATAACCGCTGCCGAGGAATTTCGGGAAGATTTTTGAGATGGGCGATAGCGGCCAAAAAGTCACCTCACGCCGGGGGAGCGGCGTAAGACGCGTAACGCTTTAATCATGTTACGCGCGTAGCTCTCTTGGGTCATTCCGAGTGAGGGAGCGATCGGTATCAGGCGCTGTACCGCCACGGTCTGAGGTTCCGTGTACTTGAGAATTCCGTAGTCGCCGTGACGCCGGCCGAGGCCGGATTGTTTGAACCCTCCCATGGGCGCGTCCACCGATGCCCAGGCGGCGGCGTAGGCCTCGTTGATATTCACGGTCCCGGCCTGAATTTGCAGCGCAAGCCTTCTGCCGGCCTCGGTATTCCCCGTCCAGATCGATGCGTTTAGACCGTAAAGCGTGTCGTTAGCTAAAGAGACCGCTTGTTCCGTGGATGCAAATTTATAAATCGATACAACCGGACCGAAGGTCTCCTCGCGCGCGACCTTCATCGTTTCGGTCACGCCGGTTAGAACCGTCGGCTCGTAAAACAGCGGGCCCAGGTCCGGGCGCGCCTTTCCGCCGGCCGCGATCGTCGCGCCTTTGGAAACCGCGTCGTCGACGTGCCCTTTAATCTTGTCGAACTGCTCTTGCGAAATCAGCGAGCCCATCTCGGTCTCGTAATCGAAGCCGGCGGAGAGCTTCATCGACCTTACGAGCTCGATAAAAGCGGGAACGAAGCGCTCGTAAATACCCTCTTGAACGTACAACCGTTCGACGGAAATGCAGAGCTGACCGCTGTTGGTAAAACACGCCCGAACACCGCCGTCGAGGGCTCGATTCAGCGGGGCGTCGTCGAGCACGATCATCGGATTCTTACCACCGAGCTCGAGCGAGCAATCGATCAACGCCGCGCCCGCTTGTTGCGCGATCGAGCGGCCGGTCTCCGTGCTGCCGGTAAAACAGATATAGTTTGACTGCTGTATCAGCGGCTTTCCAAGCTCGCGGCCGCGACCGGTGACCACTTGGAATAGATCCTGAGGCAATCCGGCTTTGTCTAGCAGCTCAACCCCGTAGAGCGCGGAGAAAGGCGTGAGCTGGTCGGGTTTCAATACAACGGCGTTACCGGCGAGCAGCGCCGGTATCGCATCGGTAACCGCCAGGCTGAACGGATAGTTCCAGGGCGAAATGAACGCGACGACTCCCAACGGGTGGTGATGTTCCCAGGTCGCGGTTAAGGCCGGCAGCGCGCCCCGCCGGCGCGTCGGCTGCAGCAATTTTTCGCCGTGAAAAGCATAATGACGCGATACGATGGCGGCGTCCAATACCTCCTCCAACGCGTGCCGGCGCGCTTTTCCCGACTCCAGTTGTATTAAATCCAAGATCTCCTCTTGTTGGTCAAGCACCATATCGTGGAAGCGCAACACCACCTCGGCTCGCTTTTTGTACGGGGTAGTCGCCCAACTCGTCTGCGCAAGCCGCGCCCGCTTGATCGCCAAATCGACGTCCTCGGCTCGACACAACGGGACGTCTGCGATGGGCTCACCGGTAAATGGGGCTTTGACGCTAGAGGTCTCTCGTGTGTCGGGGCTGATTGTGACTCGCGCAAACAACCGTTGGAATAGCTCTGAACTCAATCTATCCGTCATTACCGCTCTCCTTTACATGTTGACCGTCGGAAAGACCAGCCGCGAATTCGGCGCCGGTGCCATTATAAAAGTATACTCTCTTGTTGCGAGAATTCCGTCGGCGTAAACCGCTCGGCTGGCGAAAATCGTAAGCGTTCAGCGCCATTTTTCGCGAGCGAAGTGATTTACGCCGACGGAGTTTTTGCACCGTTAAGGTAAATGCTACCCCGATCCGGCCCGGATTTGATATGGACGTCTCTCTGAGGAAAGGGAATTTCGATTCTTTCCTCTGCGAAGCGTTTGTAGATCGCCGAGTTGAGCTCATCCAACGCGCGTCCGCGTAACGCCGGCTCTGAAATCCATCCTAGGAGCTGAAAGTTGAGCGATGAATCGCCGAACTCGCGAAAACGCACTATCGGCTCCGGATCATTTGACAAGTATTCAGAATGCTTGGCCACGTCTAATAAAACCACGCGAACCTTGTCGATATCGCTTCCATATGCAACTCCGACGTTGGCACGGATACGCTCTTTAATGTGGCGCCCGCCGGATTCATTTATTATTTTCGTATTGGCCATGACCGCGTTGGGAATGATGATCTGTACGTCGTCTCGCGTAAGAATGCGGGACGAACGAATGCCGATATCGGTCACCATGCCGCGCTCGCCTGACTCTAAAACGATGTAGTCCCCGATTTTATAAGGCCCGTCAGCAAGGATAAACACCCCCGAAAACAGATTGGCCAGCGTGTCTTTCGCGGCGAAACCTACCGCGATCCCCAAAATTCCCGCGGAAGCGAGCCAGGCGGAGATATCCACGCGCCAGACCAGCAAAACGCCGTAGATGGCCAAGCCCACGATCAAAATTTTAAGCGCGATCTCAAAAAGCGGAAGCGTTCTGGGTTGTACGAAGCGATTTTCGCCGGCTTTTTGCGATAGAATTTGCAGGATAAGCTTTCCAATTCGGATACCGGCCGCGGACCAGAGAAGGACGATGCTGGTCAACAAAACCGTATCCGCCACCATTAGCAGCTCTTTTGATGGATTAAGCCGGCGAATCGCGTAGGCGGTACCTGCTAATACCACGGATATAAAGAGAGGTTTGTGTAAGGTCGAGATAATCCGATCATCGAGGTCCGTTCGTGTTTTGCTCGTCAAGCGCATCAGTACTTTGGTGATCAGCGCGTTCACAAGCACGGCGGCCAACAAAGAGGCTATTCCGATCGCGAGCGCGGTCAGATATGGATTGGATTCAAGGTAATGAATAAATTTCCAAAGTTGCATAGCGACCTCGTAAAGATTTTTTTCTAGACCACCGCCGGTGCACTTGGCCGGGCGGTATATACTCCGTTTTGACTTTCGTCGCGCACAATCCCCGATTATAACGCAGCGTGGCAGGTTGGAGCTGCACAATCGGATTAACCTTGACGTTGCAAAAAACGTCGAGCGGAACCGCGAAAAAAGCGATGAAATAAGGACGCACGGAACGTTTTTTTGGGGGGCCGCAGCTTTGTGCACCCCAAGTGAGGTCCCAAAAAAGTGAGCGCGCTCTTAGTTCGCGCTATTTTTCGCGAGCGAAGCGCTTTACCCCGACGGAGTTTTTGCAACGTTAAGGGTAATACAAGGCTCGTAGAAAAAACGTGAATAATAGACATTCCAAGAACAAGCTGCTTTTAGAATTCAGACCGTGGATGTCATGAGTCTTAATATTCCGCTCATAACCCGACGCCATACCAGACGATTGGGTCAGGCTTTAGCCGAGGTGCTAAGCCCGGGTGACCTGGTGGTGCTGGAGGGTGACTTGGGCGCGGGAAAAACCTTTCTGGTCCGCGCGATTGCCAGGGCGATGGGAGTGCCGACCGAAATCGCCGTAACCAGTCCGACCTTCGAGCTGGTGCATGAACTTCCGGGGAAAGTTCCAATCGTGCACGTCGACCTTTACCGGTTGCAGTCGCCGGAGATGTTGATAGAGCTCGGGTTGAATGAAAGGATCGGTGCCGACGCGGTGGTGTTGGTCGAGTGGGGAGAGCGTTTTTCCCTCGAGTTGGGAGACGAGGGGCTTTGGGTTTATTTGCTCTTTGATTCAAACGGGGACCGGCTCGCTAAGCTCGTTCCCCGCAAAGCTCGCGGCGAGCGGATATTTTGCCATATTGTAGCTCGAATGGACCGAACGGGTTAATAGCCGTTCGATGTGCGGGACTAAGGCCTCGCCACAAAATAACTTATCCATCTTTCGGGCGGGACGGCCCCGTCTGCGGCGTTGCGACTCCTCAAAATATTGCCGATATTTCTCGTCGTCGCGCCTTGCATCCGGGACCATCGCGCTCCGAAATACGAACAAGTTATTTTGTGGCGAGGCCTAATTAGCGTTCCCGCTTCAAATAGGTCATAAATACTCGCCGACCGATCGGTTTGCTTGATCGGTCATTCGACCCGTTGTACGGAGAACAGCCATGGCACGCATACCGATGACAGCAGAAGGACACGCTGCCTTAAAAGCGGAGCTGAAACAACTCACGGAGGTCGAGCGGCATAAGATCTCGCTAGAAATCGGAGTCGCCCGCGAACACGGAGATTTGCGGGAAAACGCCGAATACCACGCGGCGAAAGACAGACAAGGGCAGGTCGAAGCCAGAATTCGACAGCTCGAAGGGATGTTGGCGGAAGCGGAAATTGTCGATTCCGCTCAATTGGGAGGAGACAGGGTTAAATTTGGAGCCCGTGTCACGCTTGAGGATCTCGATTCAGGAAAAGTCTCGAACTATCACCTGGTCGGTGAAGAAGAGGCGGATCTCAAACAGGGCAAGGTTTCTATCAATTCCCCTCTGGCGAGAGCTCTAATCAACCGAGAGGTGGGGGATGAAGTCAAGGTCCGCGCTCCGGGCGGGGTACGGACATACGAAATCGTCGAGATCAATTGGCAGAGATCGAGGATATGAAGTGACGCAAGAACTCGACTACAAGAATACGATTCTGCTGCCCAAAACGGCCTTTCCGATGCGGGCGAACCTGGCTCAACGCGAACCGCAGGTCCTGAAGCGTTGGCAAGAGCAGAAGATTTACGAGCGCGTGCTAGAATCGCGGGCAGGAGCCGAGAGCTACGTATTTCACGACGGGCCGCCGTACGCCAACGGCAATATTCACTACGGTCACGTGCTGAATAAGCTGCTAAAAGACGTGGTGGTCAAGTATCAGTGTCTCAGCGGAAAGCTGGCCAAGTTCGTACCCGGTTGGGATTGTCACGGGCTGCCCATAGAGCTCGGCGTGGAACGGAAGCTCAAGCGGGAAAAGTCCGACTTAAGCAAGCAGAGGATACGCGAAGCCTGCCGTAACGAGGCGGAAAAATGGGTCGAAATCCAACGCGAGGAATTCAAGCGACTCGGGGTTTTCGGCACCTGGGACTCGCCTTATCTCACCATGCAGCCCGAGTACGAGCGGGGAATTATCGAGGCGTTAAGCGCGTTTATCGAGCACGACCTGCTTTATCGAGGGAAAAAGCCGGTCTACTGGTGCGGGCATTGCCGTACCGCGCTGGCCGAGGCCGAGGTGGAGTATAGACCGCACGAGTCGCCGAGTATCTACGTCAAATTCCCGCTATCAATAGAGAATACAAAAGAGATCGCGCGCCGCTTCGCCTTAAGTGACTCGGCCGCGCGGCTTCCGGCCTACGTGCTTATCTGGACGACCACCCCATGGACGTTGACGGCCAATCTGGCCGTGGCTTTTCACCCGGATTTCGACTATCAGGCGGTCGACGCGGAAGGAGAGCTTTGGATAATAGCAAAAGGGTTGGTTCCGGCGGTATTGGATGCCGCCGGAAAACCCGCCGGGCGACCGCAGGCTTCGATCAAGGGAAAGGATCTCGCTGGAATCATCGCCAAGCACCCCTTTGTCGACCGCGACTCTCCTCTTTTACCGGCTGACTTCGTGACGCTGGAAACCGGCACGGGCCTCGTGCACATCGCGCCGGGTCACGGAGCGGATGACTACAGGCTCGGGCAACAATACGGGTTAGAAACCTTCGCGCCGGTGGACGAGGACGCGCGCTTTACCGACGACGTGCCCGAGGCTTGGCGCGGCATGCACGTCTTTGAGGCCAATCCGTTAATCGTGCGTTTTCTAGCGGAACAGAAGCTGCTCGCCAATCGCGACGGAGAAGTCCTGACACACAGCTACCCGAACTGCTGGCGTTGCAAAAACCCAATCGTGTTTCGCGCCACGACCCAGTGGTTCATCGCCATCGACAGACCGCTCAAGGGCCGGGATGACGGAAAGACGCTGCGGGACATCGCGCTTTCGGAGATCGATGCCATCGCGCGGGGAAGAGACCTGCCGCTCGAAGCCACGGGATTGGCGCCGAGCGGATGGATTCCGTCCTGGGGGCGCGACCGAATTTATGGAATGCTGAAAGAACGGCCGGATTGGTGCATCTCGCGCCAGCGCGCCTGGGGCGTACCGATTCCGGCGTTACATTGCCGTCAATGCGGTCAGGTTCATCTGACCGAGGCTATCGCGCGCCACGTGGCAGAGCTTTTCGGCAGGGAAGGGGCGGATAGCTGGTATAGAGAGGACGAGTCCGAGCTTATTCCACCGGGATTTCGCTGTAACCGCTGCGGCGGCGACAGCTTTGAGAAGGATGGCAATATTCTCGATGTCTGGTTTGAGTCGGGCGCTTCCTTTTGGGCTACGATGCGCGATCGGGAAGCGGGTTTCGGCCTGCCGGTGGACCTTTACTTGGAGGGCTCGGACCAGCATCGAGGGTGGTTCCATAGCTCACTGCTGGTGGGCGCGGCGCTCTTGGGTCGCGCCCCTTACAAACGGGTGTTGACTCACGGTTTTGTCTGCGACGACAAAGGACGGCCCTACTCTAAAAGCGAAATTCTCCAACGAATGGAAGCCGGCGAAAAGGTCGAGTACATCGAGCCCGCAACCGTGGTCAAGCAACAAGGCGCGGAGCTTTTGAGGCTCTGGGTGGCTTACGAGGATTTTCGCAGCGACGTCGGCTTTTCGAAGGATCATTTGATTCAAGTATCAGAGGCCTATTTTAAGATCCGAAATACCATTCGCTTTCTTCTCGGCAATTTATCCGATTATCAACCGGACGCGCTCGCGAGTGAAATCGATCCGTTGGACGCGTGGGCCAACGCGCGCCTTCGCAAGTATCTCAACGAGGTGGTTCAGGCATACGAGCGTTTTGATTTTCGAACCGTCTTTCATCGTACCGTTGAGATCTGCATCGGCGATTGGTCGGCGTTCTATCTGGATGTGGTGAAGGACCGGCTTTACTGCGACCAGGCGGACTCGCCGCGCCGCCGTTCGGTTCAGCTCACCTTGAACCGAATCGCGCGCGGTACCATCTCGTGTTTAGCTCCGATACTGGTTTTTACCGCGGATGAGGCTTGGCGCCACCTTCCGGGCGAGCAGGACGGCTCGGTTTTTCTAAACGGTTCGGTAGTCGCGCCCCCGATCGAGCCCGACGACGACGCGTTGCTGGCAGCGGGAAGCCTCTTGCTCGAAACCCGAGACGCGCTCAATCTCGCGTTAGAGGCAAAGGTCAAAGCAAAGGAAATCGGACATCGGCGCGAGGTCGCGGCGCTTCTCACGCTGCCCCGAGAAAGAATCGATTCGCTTACGAAGGTTTCGTCCGATCTCGCGGAAGCCTTCGCGGTTTCCTCGGTCGAGGTCCGCGAGGGAAAGACGGTTTCGGTGCAAATCGAGCGAAACGCGTCGCCGCGTTGCCCGCGCTGCTGGCGCCATCGTTCCGATATCGGAGACGACCGGTCTCACGCCGATCTCTGCGAGCGTTGCGCGCGGGTGATAACGCAACGAGAGGCGGTTTCGTGATAGGCGGTTTCGTGAACCGGCGCTGGATCCTTATGTCGGTCGTCGTGGCGATCGGCGTGGCCGTGGACCAATGCGCCAAGCGACTGGCGCACGCCTGGTTGCGTGACCGGGGCGTGGTCCCTTTGATCGACGGCTACTTTGACCTGCGATACTCGAGAAATCCGGGGATTTTTTTCGGCCTCGGATCGGAGTTTGCCGATGTTTTGAGAATGGTGGTCTTGATAGGAGGAAGCCTCCTGGCGATTGGGCTGATCCTCGAGATCTTTCGAAAAGCTTCAGATACGAGCCGTTTCTTACGCTGGGCGTTGATGCTGTTGCTCGCGGGAGCCTGCGGCAATCTGATCGATAGAATCCGCGAGGGGGAGGTTATCGACTTTTTTCATCTTCACTGGCAGGAGGTTTTTCATTGGGCTACGTTTAACGTAGCTGATGTTCTCATCGTTATCGGGCTTGTTCTATTGATCATCGACGTGTTTCAAAAGCGGCAGTCGTCACCTCGGTCTTCTTCCTTTTTCAAAGCGGGTGAATAGTTGTGATAAAACGATCTAAGGCAATTATTTTATGTGGCTTCGGAGCCGTGGTGCTGCTTACGGCGATCGACTTATGGTCGAAGCGTTGGGCGGAAGAAAACCTTGCGGAAAAGCGTCGAGGCGAGTCGCCGCCGTTGTGCATCGCGGATAAATCCGGCTACATCCTAACCCAGCGCGTGCGCACGCAGTCGCTCGTGCTGGTGGAAGACTTCTTAGAGTTTCGCTATGCCGAGAATTGCGGCGCAGCGTTCGGAATGCTGCATAACGCGCCGGTCATCTTTCGCTCGGTGCTTTTCTCTACCGCGGCCTCGCTCGCGATCGTCGCTCTTTTCTGGATGTTTATTACCGGAAGCGGCGGGCCGTTGTTCGCCTACAGCGTTCCCTTGGTCACCGCCGGCGCCATCGGGAATTTGGTGGATCGAGTTAATAATGGATATGTGGTCGATTTTATTCGCTTTCACATCCGCGACCTTTTCGAGTGGCCGACTTTCAACTTCGCCGACATGACGATTACCGTCGGGGTCGTGCTGTTGCTATTGGATGGTCTTCGACGGCCGGCCGCCAAGGTCGAAAAGAACCCGGCTTAGCTCGGGGGGAAGCGGCGAGGATACGTGGATTAAACCTCCGGTCTCCGGATGGTTGAATCGCAACTCTGAAGCGTGTAAAAATTGCCTTCCGAGGCCGGCAACCCGCGGGCCGCGGTACAGCGTATCGCCCGCGAGCGGATGCCCGCGCGCCGCCAGATGAGCACGGATTTGATGCCGGACCGCCGAAAAAACTCGGATCTGCACCAATGAGAAACCGGCTTTCGCTTCCGACTCGAGAATTTCCGTCACGGCGTATCGGCCCTTTGGATGCGCGTCGGCGACGACTTTGACCACGCGACGACCGCGCCGGCTGACGGCGAGTTTGGCCTCGATGCGTAACGGAGCGGTCAGCTCGCCGCGACACAACGCGATGTACCGCTTGTCGATTTGGTGGGTTTTAAGGGCGATTCGAAGCTTTTCGAAGGTCGTCTGATTTCGCGCCGCTAGCAGCAGACCGGAAGTATCGTTGTCCAAACGGTGAACCAAACCCGGCTCGCGCGGATGATAGCCGACCTCCGCCATCTCCGGATATCGAGCGAGCAAAGCGGCTGCCGCGCTGCCGAGCTCTCCCGGACGAAGCGGATGCGAGGCGATTCCCGCGGGCTTTTCCACCACCACCAGATAGGCGTCTTCAAAACACACCTGAAGCTTAAGATTCCGATCCGCTATTGCGGAAACCATGTTTTTCGCGGGTCTCTGCTCGAGCGTTATCCGATCGCCTTCGCGAACCGGATTGCCCTTGGAGCGAATACGACCGTTAACCCGAACCATACCCCGCTCTATTAAGCGCCTGACGCCGGCTCGGCTCACTTCGGGCACCCGACGGACCAAAAGTAGGTCCAAACGCAGGCCGGTTTCCGAATGGCTTACAACGAACTCCACTGTTTTACGAATCCATAAAACCAAGCTCTCGCGGCGTCAGTTGCGTCAGCGAATCAATCACGATGTCCGCTCGGCGTAACAACTCGGGGTCCATGCCCGGATAGGGCACGGCGAGAACCTGCATCCCGGCGGCCTTGCCCGCGGCGACACCGGCGGGAGAGTCTTCCACCACCAGGCAACGCGAAGGTTCGGCGTTCAAATCCGAAGCCGCGATAAGGAAGATATCCGGCGCCGGCTTCGCTGCTTTAAGACGGCTATCGTCCGCTAGCACAATCGTGTCGAAAAGGCTGAACCACGCGCGATGCCGCTCGATTTTCAGCTCGAACATCGAGCGTTTAGTACTCGACGCGACCGCGAGCGGAACCGAACAGGCATGAAGCGCGCGGACGAGCTCGATCGCGCCGGGCATGGGCTCACAATTGGGAAACAACCGGCTCAAGATCACTTCCCTTTGCTCAAGATAGCTTTCCGCGGAAATCGGCAAAACCAGCCTGTTGACCAGATAACGCGCGGAATCTATCGAAGCGCGTCCCATCATATTAACCTTAATAGACCAGTCAAAGCGCTTTCCGTAGCGTCCGACGATTTGTTGCGTCGCTTCCGTGTACAGCCGCTCGGTGTCGAGCAGAACCCCGTCGAGATCAAAAATCACATTGGATACGGGACGTGCGAGTTGCATGGCGATACCGATCGCGTCTATATCTGATAGTCCGATAGGCGGCAAGAGAAAGGATGTGTACCCCCGAATCCTATTGATTCGGTTGTTTCGTTCGTCGCGCTTTCGCGATTGCGCTCGACGTATTGCGCGACGTTACGATATGATTTTCCTCCCGAGTCAAACGCGGCGGCGTCACGGTGATGCAGATGAAAGACTATGGTAACTGGCAAGAGGCAGCGGTCACGGCGGAAACCGTATTCGAGAAAATCGAACCGGGCATGACGATTTTTCTGGGAACCGGCGCGGCCGAGCCCAGAACACTAATTAAACGATTGATGGCGTCCACCGCGCCGAATTTACAAGATCTCGAAATCATTCAACTCGTCAGCCTGGGCGAGGCGTTGACGCTCGAGAACTTGCAGTCCCACAAATACAGGCTGAAGACCTTTTATTCGGGCTGGGTGGCGGATGAGGCGATTACCGAGGGTCGGGTCGATTTAATCCCTTGTCGTTTCGTGAAAATTCCGCACCTGATTCAGTCGGGAAAGATGCATTTCGACGCGGCTTTTATCCAGGTCACTCCGCCGAACGAAACCGGTTATTGCAGCCTCGGCGTCGCGGTCGACATCGGACGGCAGGTTATGGATCAGGCGAAGCTGCTGGTCGCGGAAATCAATCCGGACATCCCCTTTACCTACGGCGATACCTTTGTCGCGCTGAGCGAATTCGACTTTTTCGTGCGCTCTGAATACGAGCCGATCTATCTACCTCGCTGGCCGGTAGATGAGGTCTTCTCCCGAGTGGCGGCGAATGTCGCAAGCATCATCGAGGACCGAAGCTGCATAGGTTTTTCCATCGGGCCGCTATTCGAAGCCTTGGGACCGCAACTCGTACATAAGCGAAATCTCGGGATCCACTCTCCATTTTTCACCGATGCCTTGATGGATTTGGTCAAGAGCGGTGCCGTCTCAAACCGCTACAAAGAGGTCGGCCGCGGCAAGTGTTTGGCCTCCTATGCCTGGGGAACGCGCGAGCTCATGCGCTGGCTCGACCGCAATCCGCTGGTCGAGTTCCAGGGCATCGACACGGTTTTTAGCCCGGTAAATATCGGCAGAAATCCGCGCATGGTAACCGTGCTTCCGGCGCGCAAGGTGGATCTATCCGGCCGCATCGCGCTTCACATCGGCAAGGGCAATGTCGCCACCACCCCGAGCGAGGCGGTCGACTTCGTCAACGGCGCCGAGCTTTCCCAAGGCGGAATCACGGTTTTCGCTCTACCCAGCCGCAATCTACAAGGCCAACCCAATATTTGTCTCAGCGTTGAAAACTTCCCGAATCTATTGAGTATCCGCGAGAGCGTGGACATGATCGCCACTGAATTCGGCGTCGCGAATCTGAAAGGCTGCACGGTACGCGAACGCGCCCAGGCGCTGATCGACATCGCTCACCCGAATGACCGCGCGCTTCTGATCGAACAAGCCAAGGCGAACAATATCATCTACGCCGACCAGATTTTTCTCGCGGAAAGCGCGCACCTCTATCCCTCAAGTATCGACAGCCGTTGTCCCATGAAAGGAGGGCTCGTCGTTCATTTTCGCGCGATCCGGCCTTCGGACGAGGAGGAGATGCGCCGTCTCTTTTATCGATTTTCGGACGAGGCGGTATACTACCGCTACTTCTCTCCGATAAAGGTCATGCCGCACAAGCAGATGCAGTCGTACGTCAACGTCGATCAATCGCGCGTGCTGTCGATCGTGGGTCTGGTGGGGGCTCCGGGAGACGAGCGAATTATCGCGGAAGCCCGTTTCGTCAAAGACAAACAGCGTCCCTACGCGGATGTCGCTTTCATCGTGGATGAGAAGTATCAAGGCGTGGGCATCGCATCAAAACTTCTAGCTATTCTCACGCGGCATGCCCGCGAGCAAGGCCTATTGGGCTTTACGGCTGACGTTTTGACCAGCAACAATGCCATGCTTAGGGTTTTTGAAAAAAGCGGTATCCCCATGAAGAAGGTAGTAAAAGAGGGGGTTGCGGAGCTGGCGCTGACCTTTACTCCGATCTAACTGGCGCGCTGAACGTAAGCGTTCAGAGGTCAAACAAGTCGTCGGCCAATTCGCCCGTAAAACCGAGCGCGCCCGCAGGGCGGGCGAGGATGGTACTTGCTGTACCTGACGAGCCGGCCCGAGGACGAAAGCCGGTTTTACGGGATGAATTGGCCGTCGTCGTAGCCAA
>JAFGIB010000083.1 GCA_016929805.1 Deltaproteobacteria bacterium
AGCCGCTACTGCAGGCGTTCGATAAGATCGTTTCCGAGCACGCCGTGTTCAACGAGGTTTTTGATGTAATATGAGGGGATGGCTCAGCCCCTTGGCCGTTACTCGGCCTGCTACGCTCGATTACTCTTTCGAGGATTCGGAAAAGCCATTCGCGCTCTTTTTCGTTAAGGCTAGAAAGGAAATTACCGATCCTTTTGAGGCCCAACGACCGGATTTCCTCGAACGATTTGCGTCCCTTGGGCGTGAGCTCGACCGTGATAACGCGCCGGTCATTCTCGTCGCGGTAGCGCCGCACACACGCCTTGTTTTCAAGCCTGTCGACGATTCCCGTGATCGTCTTGTCGGTCGCGCCCACGCGTCTCGCGAGCGTCCCGATAGATAAACGGCCATCCTGACCGAGCCACATCAGCGAGTGTAGCTGTGCATGAGTGAACCCCCATCTCTCGATGAGGCTCGCGATAGGGTCCCGCAGGGAGTTGTGTCTGCCAATCTCGACGATTAGCTCGAGCAACCGCTGCGCGTCTTTGGATAGCTGTCGATATTTAGTTTGCATGACGCCGCTATTATACAAAAAACTTTGCTAAAGAATTCCCTCTTTAAAGAATTCCCTATAACGGAGATTACCAATAACATATGAAGAATGCGAGCGCAAGCGATTGCTCACGTGCGGCGAAACTACCTGGGTATACAACCGAGACCGATACGCGCTAGAAATGCCGAAAAAAGTCCGTACGAGCTGCCCTAACATCTGTCTCTGCCTACCTGATACCACAAGAAAAGCACGATACCGCACGCGATAGGCCGAATAGGTTTTTTGTTTAGAACGAGCATGTTATTAATAGAAAGGCAGAGTGAGTTGTCTTTTTCCCTTAGGGCTCGCGCAAAAATAAATTCACATTTTTAGCGCCCAGCTCGGGGTCAAATGTTTTATCGACGACTGAGCGGAACCGCAGCAATAGCAGCGCCATTTCGAGGATTTCGCGATTGAGGAGATGAGACAGTTGGCCCCGAGATGGGATGATAAAAGTGAAGTTATTTTCGCGCGAGACCTTAGCTTCAGCGTTTAAAGTTGCGTGTAGCGTTTTTCCGGATCCTTCAAAGCGCGTTATCCGTACGAGTAACAAACCAGTTGCGACCGGCTTTATCCCGTGGCATAAAGTATTCCATAATAAGGGCTTTCTTTAATGCAGAATATTCATCGAGTCAGCCCCGTACGTGTGCGGCGGTTACTATACCGAATCGTCGAGATCAAAAGAGACGACTCCCTTCGGGGTTTTATCGCAGACCTCGTCAAGGCATGGGGATCTATTAACGCCCCGCTACACGCCCTGATGTGGCTCGGTCAGGACGGCCGTTTATCTATTGGGACGCTCGCGAGACGCCCGGGTGCAACAACCTTTTTATATGGCCCTAAGAGCGTGTTTAATAAAGTCCGACCGAGTATTTCGGAGCGCGACGGTCCGAGATGCAAGGAGCCGCGACGAAGCAGCAGCAGCGCTATTTCGAGGAGCGAGCGACGCCGCAGATTGGGCCGTCCCTCCCGAAAGACGAGCGGAGGAACTTATTAAACACGCTCTAAGCCTCGATTCGACCGGTCGATTGCGACGGTTGGAGCGACGAAGGGAATTTTTATGTTGATACGATCGATGACCAACCCGAAGTCGGACAATAAAAAACGATATCAACGGTTTTGCTTGTCATTGATCTTGAGCAGCGTTTTCTTTATTTGTGCCCGATCGGCTTTTGCCCGACAGCCGGATGACGCGGCGCTACGACCGACCAGCGGCGCGCAAGCGCAACCAACCATTGCCGCGGTGACGCTACGAGACTGTATTCATATCGCGTTGCAGCGCAACGTCGACTTTCGGATCGCCAAAGAGGCGGTCGAGGAGTCTTCAGCGCTACGTGCATCCGCGCTCGGCCACTTCGGCCCTAAGGTTACAGTCGAAGGCAACGTGATGCGCTGGGACGAACCGACCAACGTGTCTTTTGCGAGTACGCCACGGCCTTTTATAGCTACCTCATAGCGATAGAGAATTTGCGTAGATCTATCGGAGACGATCCGTTTTCCAACAAGAGTATTTCGTACAGGAGTAAATGATGGATAGTAATCATCAGGCATATATAAAGAACACGATACCGAGCACCGATCTCGACGACGTGACTAAGAAAAAGTCAATCGTACGTATCGCCTTGCTGATCCTGTTGTTCGCTCTTCCGACGGTACTCGGCGCTTGCAGTAAGAACGAGGCGGAAGCCCGAGGAACCGCGGCGGCCAAAGAGCTGGAGAAAACACCGGTAGAGGTGTTTCGAGCCGACAAGCGAGTATTCAAGCAGACCGTGGAATACCCGGCTACCGTTGCCGCTAACAAACGGGCGACTCTCGTTGCTAAAATCCCGGGTGAAATTATAAAAGTTCTGGTCGTCGAGGGCGACCGGGTGAAAGACGGCCAGCGGCTCATCGAGTTCGACCCGGTCGACATCCGGATCGCCTTGCGCCAGGCTCAGGCGCAAGAGGCGGCCGCGCAAGCCGGCCTGGAAATGGCCGATGCGAATCTCAAGAATATCGAGAAGAACTACAATCGCATGTCGGTCCTGCATGAGAAAAAAACCATAGCCGGTAAGGAGTTCGATCAGATAGATGCGGGTTACAAGGCGGCCCTGGCGCAGGTCAAGGTAGCCCAGGCCCAGCTCTTGGTCGCCGAGGCGGCGGTCAACGCGGCCCGGACCAACCTGGGCGACATGACCGTTCGCGCGCCGTTTGACGGTGTCATCGTGAGCCGCATGGTCGACGAGGGAGCCCGCACCTCGGCCGCGCCTCCCACCCCGCTCGTGACCATCGTCGATACCAAAGCCGTCAAGCTCGTCGGCGGCATTCCAGAGCGGGCGATTCTGGCCGTGCGCGCAGGCGCGGCCGCGCAAGTTTACGTCGATGCCGTTTCGCCCGAGCCGATCGCGGCCAAGGTGGAACGGATCGAGCCGATCGTGGATCCAAAGACCCGTACGGCGACGGCTCGAGTGGTCGTCAACAATACGGACGGCAAGCTCATGGATGGAATGAGCGCCAGGGTTGTGATCGAGGCGAGCGGATATGAAGCGCCCGCCGTCCCAGACGACGCGATTTTGCGCAATGAGCTCGAGTCGACAAAAGGGACCGTTTTCGTCGTAGACGGTAATAAAGCCTATCGGCGGGAGATCGTTCTAGGTTCCAGGGATGGTGACCTCGTCGAGGTGGTTTCGGGCTTGTCCGGAGGTGAGATGGTCATTCGCAGCAGCCAGGCGCAGTTTACGGACGGTCAAGTGGTCCAGATCAAGAAGGGCCGGGAAGGTTAACCATGAGCCTGCCTTCATTATCCGTTCGGCGGCCGATTCTCGTCTCCATGATTTTCCTCGGGATTTTGGTCATAGGCCTGATCGCTTTCACGCGACTTCCCCTCGATATGTTTCCGGACATCGAATCTCCGATGATCTCCGTGATTACGGTCTGGAAGGGTGCAAGCGCCACGGACGTCGAATCCAAGGTCACGAAGATCCTGGAGGACAAGCTCGCGATCGCTCCGGAGCTCGATGAGATGTCGTCTATTTCCCAGGACAATGTCTCGGTGGTCTCGCTCAAGTTCCGCTGGGGCGCAAATCTCGACGAGGCGGCCAACGATGTGCGGGCGCTCTCGGCAACGGCCCAGCCGGAGATGCCTGATGAGGTCGACGATCCGCTGCTCTTCCGCATCAATTTTTCTCAGCTACCGATTCTCATGCTCTCGGTGACGACCAATAAAGGCGATATCGCTCGGTATTCCGACTGGATCGAAGACAATATCGTCAACGATCTGCAGCGAGTTCCGGGCGTCGCCGCGGTTACGATGTTTAACCAACAGGCCAAGCAGCTTCAGGTCAATGTCGACCGGCGCAAAATGGAAAGCTATGGCTTGTCGTTGCAGCAAATAGAGTATGCGCTGAAAGCCAGCAACCTCACCCTTCCAGCAGGCACAATCGAAACAGGGCGCACGATTTATACCGTCCGCGCGCCTGGAGAGTACGAAAACGAGCAGGACGTGCGCAACGTCATCGTCGGGCAAAACCGCATGGGCGCTCTCGTGTACCTGAAGGATGTAGCCACGGTCAGCCTCGGCATGGAGGAACGCGTCAACCTCGCGACAGCGAACGGCCTGCCCTCCATGATGCTCATGGTCCAACGCGAGTCAGGAACCAACACCGTGGAGGTGGCCGAGGCGGTCATGGCACGTATGAAAAGGCTGGATGAAAAGTTCGCCCCGAGCGGATTTAGGATCGTGACCGTCATGGACATGTCAGAGAGCATCGTTCACATGATCGCCTCTCTCTCCGAGGCGGTCTACCTCGGCGGCGCGATCGTATTGCTGGTTGTCATCGCTTTCCTTCGTCGAATTCGAGCGAGCATGATCGTCGCTCTCAGTATCCCGACCTGTCTCGTCGCCGGTTTCGCGATGCTGGCGCTCGGCGGCTATACGCTCAACGTCATCACTCTCGCCTCGCTGAGCATCGCGGTAGGACTCGTCGTGGATGATTCCATCGTGACGGTGGACAACATCATGCGGCACCTGGAACAGGGTAAATCCCCCGGCGCAGCGGCGGCCCTCGGGGTCGAGGAGGTTCAGGGCGCGGTCACGGCGGCTACACTGACGAACGCGGCGATCTTTATGCCGGTTCTGTTCGTGGGTGGAATCATTGGCATCATGTTCAAAGAGATGGCTTTCGTGATCATCGTGACCTTGATGTTGTCGCTGGCCGTGGCGGTGATGCTCGTTCCGGCGTTGTCCCAGTGGGTCTTGCACGTCGGCAGTTTGACGCGAACCGGGACTTTATATCGCTTAAGCGAAAGGATGCTCACGGCCATGGAGAAGGGGTACGGTCGGGTTATCCGCACGGCCTTGCATAACAAGGTAACCGTCGTTCTGGTCGTGATGGGACTCTTTGTAGCGAGTCTCGGGCTGACGCGCGTTATCGGCGCGGACTTCATGCCCAACAGTGACGGCGGTATGATCACTATCACCGCGGAGCTGCCCATCGGCACGAACGTGGAGCATACCTTTGCCGTTGCGCGCGAGATCGAGAGCATCGTCAAGCGCAGGATTCCTGAGGTACTTACGGTATCGCTGCGCGCGGGCGCCGCCAAGGGCGGAGTCGGCTCGGTGATGGGGGGCCGTCAGGGTCCGAACATCGCCAGTTTTATGGCCCGCGTTGTGAAACGCAGTGATCGTAACCGAACGACTTTCGATATGGCCGAGGCGATTCGCCCCGAAATCGCCGCTATACCGGGTTTGGTTTCGCTTCAAATCGACGGCAAAAACCCGCTGATGAGCTTGATGAGCGGCGGCGTTAAGCCCTTTACGCTTGAGATCTATTCCTCGACCGGATCAATCAATGACCTGCGAAACGCGACTCGTAATATCACGGAGCTCGTCGATCAAACGCCAGGCGTCGTCAACGTCACGACCGATGTGATGGACGACAACCCGGAGGTCCAAATCTCTATCGACCGGCTTGCCGCGGCCAGGATGGGCGTGCCCGTGGCGGTCATCGCCGCCACGATGCGAACGAGCATCTATGGCAACGCCGTCACGCGCTACCGGGGCGGAGACGAAGATATCGATCTCTTTCTGCAGCTTCAAAAAAGCGACCGCGACAAGGCTGGCGACATCCTCGACTTGACCGTTCCCTCCTTGAGCGGCGAACAGATCCGTCTCTCCACTATCGCCCGGGTTGTGGACGGGCGCAGTCCGCTCGAGGTGCGCCGTCTCGACAAGCACCGCTTGCTGCGCGTGATGGCGGACGTACGAGGTCGAGCCATAGGCGACGTGGCCAACGACGTTGAAAAAGCGCTGGCCGCTGACCGAGCGAACGGCAAATTGGCCGCCCATGTGACCACACGCTTCGCGGGAGACGTGAAGGAGCAGCGCGCCATGATGGTAGACCTGACCTTGGCCTTGCTTTTAGCCATCTTGCTCGTTTACATGGTGATGGCCGCCGAGTTTGAGTCGGTGCTGGACCCCTTGGTGGTTATGTTTTCCGTGCCGTTCGGCATCACCGGCTCGCTACTGGCGTTACCCCTCACGGGCACGACGCTCTCGATCACTTCGTTCGTCGGCATGATCATGACCGTCGGCATCGTGGTGAAGAACGCCATCGTGTTGGTGGACTACATCAAGCTGATGCGAGATCGCGGGCTTTCGCTCGAAGAGGCGATCCGAACCGGGGGCGAGCGGCGTCTTAGGCCCGTGACGATGACGGCCTTGGCAATCCTCGGCGGCATGCTGCCGCTAGCGATTGCCACGGGCGAGGGATCGGAGATATGGAAACCCATGGCGATAGCCGTCATCGGAGGCGTACTCGTGTCAACCGTTGTTACCCTCGTGCTCATTCCGTGTGTCTACGCCTTGACGGAGCGGTGGAGAAAAAAGCGGCTGCCGGAAAAAGAGTCGACGCGAGTTCTCAGCGAAGCCGCATAGCGCGGCGAGCGGCTAAAAAAATTTTTTTGTCGCTTTAGCGAGCGAAGCGGTTTACGCCGACGGATTCTTTTCCGTCGCTTCGAAAGTAAGCGTTCAGGGGTCATACAAGTCGGCGGCCAATTCACCTGTAAAACCGAGCGCGCCCGCAGGGCCGGCGAGGATGGTACTTGC
>JAFGIB010000084.1 GCA_016929805.1 Deltaproteobacteria bacterium
AACAGCGAAAAACCTCGTAGCGCGGGGGCTTGTCCCCCGCAAAACCGTAACCCAACCACGAATTGTTGTGCGGAAAAACCATCATTCGACGAATAAAATGCTTGCGATAATGCCGTACGTCCGTTGTCGTCTGATAAGCGCGGGACAAGCCCGCGCGCTACGGCGTTTTCATGTTCGTCGACTAATTTTGGTTAACGCCTATGCCCCCCACCCGTCCGCTGCCCTTAGCTTCTCTTTTGCTCTTTCGTATTCGCCCGAACGGCGATAGTATCGCGGTATTTACTCCCAGGTTTAGCGTAATCCCCTATTTACCATCTCTCATTTCGAAGTCGCCGTGGCGCGATGCCGGGCCTATTGAAGGAGAAAATCGATGAAATATCCGAGGGTATTTGGAAGTAGCGTGATGGCCATCGGTTTTGTTCTCGTTATTACGCTGCTCGCATCATGTGAAGACGACCGGGAGGAAACCTCTGTCGATGGCTCCATGGAAGGTAATTCGCAACCCGACGCCCCTGAAGCGGACTATCGACAACCGCTCATTCCCGAGCCGAGCATGCGCTGTCCGTTTTTTGTGACCGGCGTACAAGAGATAATGCTTCTCACGGTACAGATGTGGGTTGGCGAAAAAAATTCCAAGGCCGAGGGCGCTCTGTTGTTCTACTGGCACGGCGCGGGGGGATTTTCCAACGAAGCCGAGCTGATTCCGAAGACGGTCAGGGAAGAGCTGCTTTCCGAGGGCGGCATCATCGTATCGCCCCAGGATACAACCGGACGATTGCCCGGCACCACGATAGCCTTGAGAACCTGGAGTGACAGCGATTTCGAGTTCGCGGATTTGATCGCCGCGTGCGCCGTGCGGGAACATAATATCAATCCTAGACGCATTTACTCGACCGGTTGTAGCGCGGGCGGGTTGCAGACCGGAAATATGGTATTTAAACGTTCGAGCTATCTCGCCGCCGCGGTTGCCAACTCGGGGGGTTTGATCCTGCCTTTAAACCGGGATGCTATTCAAGACCCTAGCCACGTGCCTCCTGTAATGACTCTACACGGTTCGAGTGAAGCGGATGTAGTCGCCATCTCGTTTCCAAGCACGAGTAGCAATTTGGACCGAAGCATCGTGAACCCGGGAGGATTCGCGGTCAACTGCAACCACCAAGGAGAGCACTGCGGTATGTCGGACCAGGACTATATCGCTGCCTGGCAATTTATGAAGGATCACCCATTCGGGGTCGATAACGAGCCCTATACGAACGGACTACCGCAAGACTTTCCAAAATATTGCGCGATCATACGCTGACGTCGGAAAGCGAAAACCGATAGCGGCGGCCCGCATCGCCGAGTCAAGGGTGAGAGCGCCGATCTCACCCAAGCCGCTGCCCGCTTCTCGCGGACGGCGTATTCGGCGATGCGTCCACTTATACTCAAAAAGTTCAGCTCGACGGTTTCCGCGTTACGCCGGGTCATCCGGATTATTACCGTTTTTTTTACCAGTAAGTAGGAGTGGGTTAATGTGGTTTTTATGTCCACATTATCGACCGTACGTAAAAAAAGCGCTTCTTTCGGGCCTTTTTCTGACCCTGCTCGCGCGCCGGCGCCGATCGTCAAATGGGTAGGCGGAAAAACAGGTCTCTTAGGACAGTTGGTCCCTCTATTACCAAGAGGCGTCGAATTGATGCGCCATGTCGAGCCTTTTATGGGCGGCGGCGCGCTGTTCTTCAGGTTACAGCCGAAACGCGCGTTGTTGTGCGACGTCAACCGGTCATTGATCGACACGTATGAAACCGTACGAGACGATGTCGAGACGGTCATTGCTTTGCTAGAGAAGTTGGCTCGACGCCACAGCGCGGAGAACTACTACGCGGTGCGGACGCGCTACAACGGCTCGACGCGGTGTTCCCGGGCGGAGCGGACGGCGATGTTTATCTATTTAAATAAAACCTGTTTCAACGGGCTACATCGGGTAAACCGAAAAGGCGAGTTTAACGTCCCCGCGGGTCGCTACGACAAACCCCGCATCTTCGATAGCGATGCGTTGCGAGCGGCGAGCCGACAGCTCGCGGCGGCGGAGCTGCGGTCCGAGAGTTTTGAAAACCTCTTATCCAGCGCGAAGCCAGGCGACTTCGTCTACTTTGATCCGCCCTATGAACCCCTATCCGATACGGCGAATTTCACTTCGTATACTCAAAGCGGTTTTTCCCGCGAGGACCAAATCCGACTGCGGGATGTCTTCGTCGCGCTCGACCGGCGCAAGTGCAAATTGATGCTATCAAACAGCGACGTGCCCCTGATCCGCGCGCTCTATCAGCGTTTTCGTATAGATAGGGTTGCGGCGCTACGCGCGATCAATTGCGACGGTCGCAATCGGGGTCGTATTTCGGAGCTGGTCGTGCGTAACTACGGCTAACTTCCGAATAGCACGGATCCGGATTCGCCGCGCTACAGTAACTCTCCGGACGGGGAGTTTCATAAAGCACCGAACAACCGTACGTATCCCTAGGTCTCAACAGACCTCGATGAGAAAGACACCGAGGTTTTGACTACAGAGCTACGGCTGAAGCGGCGGGCAATCGTTTGTCTTGAATAGTCATTGTCCGTAAAAAAATCCGCCTCTCCGGCTTCGATGATAGTCAAATAGTCGAATTGTTACAGACTTGTTATAATATTCCTTAGGCATTGCGCTTCATCACACCATCTTCTAAAAAAAGTATCGACGGCGCTCATAATCGATTGATTGTTCGGCTTTACTATTAAAGCGAGTCAGGTATATTCCATAAATGCGTTATTCCATGATCAGAAGGGAGGTTTTGTTACACTTCGCGGCGCTCAATTATGACCTATATTATTATAGTCAAGCTATTCCTAAGATTCGATTTTGAATTTATTACAAAGGAATCAAGTTTTTCATATCGGACCGCGTAAAGGTAGATCGAGCGTCGAGGTTGTAAAAACAAGAAGGAGTTATGAAAGATTTAATATGGTAGCCCGAATTATGATGTCCGTATGCGGGCGGACGCGACCGCTCGCCCTTAGTAGCGCGAGAAATGCCGAGCCGTTGCTCAACAGCGCCGTTACGAGCTGGGCGGGATTACCCTTGGAAACGCACCTCTTTCAAACCGTGGAAGCGAACCTCGTGACCGGTCCCGTCAAAAACGAGCACGGAATACTGGTGATTATGAGCGGCAAAGTCGATATCGTCACCCGTAATAACAACCGCGAGGCTCGTCTTTCCGCCCTACCCGGGACGACCTATCTACTTTCCGGGAACTACCCTTTGGATTTAGTCAGAATGGCGGGGAATGCTGAAGCGACGGCCGTGCACATACCGAATGAATGGTTTGGGCGATTGTTATTAGATAACGCTCCGGACGGATTCGGAAAAAACGAAATATTGATCCGCGACCAGAGCGTATTCTCGTTGGTTCGCGCCATGCACGATGAGATTGCAAGCGGTTCCGCAACCGGGCGGCTTTATTCTGAATCCTTGTCGACCGCGCTGCTCAGCTACATCTTGGAACGTTTACCTTCCTCGTGTTTCCACGCTCGAGGAAGGCTTTCCGGCGCCCAGTGTCGTCGTTTACAACGGTATATTCGAGACCATTTGCACGACGACTTGAGTTTGACCGATTTGGCAAGCGTGGCGAGATTGAGCACCCGTCATTTCTCGACGCTATTTCGCGAAGCATTTGGAATCACGCCTCATCAGTATGTGCTGAGTTGTCGCCTTGAGGAAGGTGCGAGACTGCTCGCGAGCGACGGCCTGGATATCGTCGATATCGCGTTACGCTTGGGCTTTAGTAGTCAAAGCCATTTTGCAGCCGCGTTTCATCGCGCTTACGGCATAACGCCTAAACGCTACGCGATGAATAAACGAAAGAACTACTCGATTTTATAAAAACAGGAGAAGCTCCTATTTTTTTACGGGTCTTTCCTACGGGAGACGTTTCTTCGGCATTTCATGCGTATCAGGAGACCTGAAACTAGGTTTTCCTACGTTTCGACGTCCGAAAAGATTGACGTGTAAGCGCACGGATTTTGGGATCGATTTCACGGTTCTCCTTTCGACCTCCCGGCAGTATCGGGCGTGCCTAAACGGCATACCGCTTCTGGAGTGATGAGCGCATTAAACGCTTGCGAGCTTAACCAGTTATCACCCACCGCGATTTCGCGCACACTCCGTTGGGTCGCAATTGACTTTTGTACAATGGCGCACACTTGTTCGTAGCCGAGGTCACCGATGAGCGCGGTGGCCACCGCGGTGGAGGCCTCGACGTGCGCTCGGCAGCGCGCTTCGTCCGCCTCGATTCCGGTTACACAGCGGCAGGCTAAAAGCTCGCAGGCGCGGCCCAATAAATCGCAGCTTGTCAATAGGCATTCAGCGATCAGCGGCAAAAACGCGTTGAGCTCGAGACTGCCTTGCGCGCACGCGTTGGTCAAAACGCTATCATAGCCGATGGTCAGCATGGCCGCTTGGCTCACCGCTTCCGGTATTACAGGATTGACCTTCCCCGGCATGATCGAGGAGCCGGCTTGTAGGGCGGGAAGTCGGATTTCGCCCAATCCCGCCTCGGGCCCGGAGGATAGTAAGCGTAAATCTCCGCATACTTTGAGCAGCGATGCAGCGCAGGCCTTGAGAATTCCGGAGACCTCTACGAATACATCCGCGTTCTGAGTCGACTCGACCAAGTTTTCCGCCCGCGCAAACCCGATGCCGGTAAGCTCGCGCAAGGTGTCTACTACCCGAAAGATATACTGGCGCGGAGCCGCCAGCCCCGTACCAATGGCGGTACCGCCCAAGTTGACCACGCGCAGCCGTTCCTCGCATTTGTAAATGCGCCATCGATCTCGGGCGAACGCCTCGGCGTACGCGCCCATTTCCCGGCCCAAGGTGGTGAGCACCGCGTCCTGGTACTCGGTGCGCCCCACTTTGACCACCTGCGCGAACTGTTTTTCCTTGAGTTGAAATGCCTCCACCAGTGCGATCACGCGCTCCTCTAACTGGCGAATAGACCGGATCGCCGCGAGCCTGAGCGCCGTCGGGTAGGTGTCATTGGTCGATTGATGGAGGTTGACATCGTCTAGCGGTGAGAGTCGGTGATAGGCTCCGCGCGGTTCGCCCATCAACTCGAGCGCCCGGTTGGCGAGCACCTCGTTGACGGCCATGTTGGTACTGGTACCCGCGCCACCCTGAAGCGCGTCGACCCGTATGGCGTTCGAGAGTAACCCTTCGGCCATTTCTTGGCAGGCGCGCGCTAACGACTGCGCTTTCGCTGGCTCTTCCCTCCACCAACCCAAATCCGCATTGGTGCGCGCGCACGCGAGCTTGACCATTCCAAAGGCGCAAATGAGCGCCTCGTGCACCGGACGGCCCGTCAAAGGAAAGTTTTCCATCGCTCGTAAGGTATGAATCCCATAGAGCGCCTCGTCGGGAAGCTCCCGAGCTCCGAGTAGATCATTTTCCTTTCGCGACGTCACGGTCCGTACCACTCATGCGCGACTTGGCTAAGGGCTCGCGCAAAAATAACTTCACTTTTTTCATCCCATATTGGGCGGATTGTCACATTTCCTCAATCGCGAAATCCTCGAAAT
>JAFGIB010000085.1 GCA_016929805.1 Deltaproteobacteria bacterium
AACAGCGAAAAACCTCGTAGCGCGGGGGCTTGTCCCCCGCAAAACCGTAACCCAACCAAGAATTGTTGTGCGGAAAAACCATCATTCGACGAATAAAATGCTTGCGATAATACCGTACGTCCGTTGTCGTCTGATAAGCGCGGGACAAGCCCGCGCGCTACGGCGTTCTCATGTTCGTCGACTAAATTTTGGTTAATGCCTATGGGGGCAGGGGCAAGGGCAGGGGCAGGTTGTTATATCAATACTACCCACGAGCGAACCTATACGCGCGCGTTCCTAGGTTGTTTTGCCGCCACTTATTGAGAAGCTACACGAAAAAAAACCAACAAGCCGAAATTATTGCTAATTTTACATAATATCTCGGGCTGTGATCGCGTCGACCCGCAGCTCGTCTCGCGAAAGATGGCGGGTGGCTCGGCTATTGCCCGAGGTGACCTTGCGCAAGACGGCGCTACGCGATAAAAGCCGGCAAAGAATGGCGATACGCGGTGAGAATTAGGAGCAATACCGGGCGATAAGGGTTGGTGAAAGACGATGTCCTGGGAAGCGATTGGCGAAATAGTCTATAGGATGCTCATTACCCAGACCGGACTTACCCATCTATGGTGGGGGCAGGTATTAATGTGGGCGGTCGGGATATTTTTCATCTATTTAGGAGCAGCGAAACATAAAGAGCCGTTACTTCTGGTGCCTATCGGTTTCGGCATTTTTATTGTCAATTTCCCACTAACTCCTTTTATGGGGACCACGGATGCGGGATTTCCCGAGTTTTTTAGGGTCTTTTTTCACTACGGAGTCGAGTGGGAAGTCATACCGGTGGTGATTTTTCTCGGGCTCGGCACGCTAACTGATTTTGAGCCCCTGATCGCGAATCCGAAAGCGCTAGCCATCGGCGCGGGTGCGCAACTGGGTGTTTTTATTACCTTTATAGGAACGTTGCTTTTTGGTTTTACTTTGCAGGAAGCCGCCGCGACGGGGATAATCGGCGGCGCGGACGGACCCACTACGGTTTACCTGACCAGCGCGCTTGCGCCCCATTTATTGGGAATTAATGCTGTGGCAGCCTATTCGTATATGGCGCTTGTGCCGATAATACAGCCGCCCGTTATCCGAGCGCTTACGAACAAGAAAGAGCGATTGATCAAGATGGATGACCTTCGTCCTGTCTCGCGTCAAGAAAAGATCCTTTTTCCGCTAATCGCGGTCGGTGTCATCGCGTTACTGATTCCGGCGGTTGCCCCGCTCATGGGGATGTTCATGTTCGGCAACTTCATGCGCGAGTGCGGAGCGGTAAAACGGCTGGTCGAAACGGCCGGAGGCGCGTTGATGAACATCGTCACCATCTTTCTCGGGCTGTCGATCGGTGCGACCATGGAGGCCAATTCCTTTTTTACGACCGCGAAACCGCTTGTGGTTCTTTCGCTTGGTGTCGTTGATTTCGTTTTTTGCACCGCCGGAGGGATCTGGACCGCGAAGCTCATCAACTTGATCAGCCCCAAGAACAAGATCAACCCGATCATCGGCGCGGCCGGCGTTTCCGCGGTTCCGATGTCGGCTCGGGTATCCCAAGTCGAAGGGCTGAAGTACGACCCGAATAATCATCTATTAATGCACGCCATGGGGCCGAACCTGGCGGGTGTTATCGGCACCGCGGCGGCGGCCGGTATGTTCATCGGCATGTTTCGTTAGCGGGGGTGATCAATGGATTGGCTATTGCAAAACACGCACCCTTCGGTCGACTGGAACTACGCGTTAATTACGCTATTCCTTCGTTTCTTCGGGGTATTTTTTATTTTAGTTGTTATTCAGATAGCGCTTCAACTGTCGTCGAGAAGCGTTAGATATATCGAAGGAAGAAAGCTTAGAAAAGCGTCTAGCGAAAGAGCCGGTGAGGTGGTTTCGCCGTCCGACAAAGCCGGGGCGGACGGACTCGATTCGGCTACGATTGCGGTTATCGCAATGGCGCTCGCGTTGGAGAGTCAGAGATCCGGCGGTAAAGCCTCAAACTCTAACCGCTCGGTCGCCTGGTCGATCGCGGGCCGGATGAACCAGGTGCGTTTCAGGTAGCGACAAAGACCATAACGCTGTAAGAACTCTCCGTAAAATAGACGATACGAGGACGAAAGCCGCAAGCGCACCCGCCCCCGCGCTCGCAACCGGATCGTTTATTTTTCGGCGATTTACGCCCTCATTCTACGAGGGTCGTATGGCGATCAGCAGGTCCCCGCGATTGACCGTCTGTTGAATCTGCACCGCGATCTTTTCGACCGTGCCGTCAGCGGGCGCGTAGATGATGTTTTCCATCTTCATCGCTTCAAGCGCTAAGATCTTGTCACCCGCCTTAACGTGTTTACCCTTGGTAACCAAAATACTCAGCACCTGACCGACCATGGGAGCCCGAATTTCGACAAGCGATCCATTTGAAACGACCGAGTTCGAAACGGCCGGGGTGGACGTCGGTGGGGATACAGAGGGTAAAGGAGAAGGGATCATCGAGCTGCTCGCGCCCGCGGGCTGCGATAATCCGCCTTGTTGCAGCTCGACCAGGTGCGTCGTCCCATTGACCGTTACCCGTACGCGATTGCCTTCCCAATCACCGACTTCGACATCGTAGCTATTTTCATCTATTACGAAACTGTATGTACCCACAAAATAACTCCCGAATCATCTTTCCCTTTTAGCAAACTACAATCACCCTCGGTAGGATATCGACAGCCGAATTGCGAACGCTGGTTAGGACTCGGATCAAAATAAACGTTGCAATTAGCATACCATTTTCAGGCCCTATTCGCCTCGATCCGATTCCGCGAAATCCTCGAAATAGCGCTGCTATTACTCCGGTTTCGCAAAATCGGTTCGAGGCAAATCTGACCTAAATCTGGAGGCCAAACGCAACATATATTATTACGCGAGTCCTTAGCCCAAAGCCCGGACAATAGCACCGTTGATTTAATAAACAACAAGCAATATTTCAGCCTTCTGTCATAACCGAAGTACTTTCCTATTGCGCAGAGCAAATTAATAGAAATCGAATAAGAAACGATTGATCAGCGACGAGATAAGTGGCCGATTGGCCGAAATATGATCGCGCTCATTTATATACTTCATCATTGCCCTTGACTCGAATAACGAATCCTTCAAGGATTGCTCTCTCGAAGGTTCGATTCTTCAACACGTCCCGAGCGCGAACGGTTGGGCAGGAGTGTGGCGATGGCAAGAATTTCGTGGATGGACGCTTTAAAGGATAAAGCAAAAAACCTGGTTTCTGAAAGAGTACAAGAGAGTCAGCACGCGCAGGGAAAGCTGACGGCGCAAGAGAGAATCGATCTGCTCCTGGATAAGGGTTCTTTTACCGAAATCGGCGCTTTCGCTACGTTGCAATCGCACGAATACGATTTGCAGAAGAAGAAGGAGGAAAGAGACGGCGTCATTACCGGGTTCGGACGCATCGACGGAAGACAAGTCTTCGTTTACTCGCAGGACTTTACCTTTATGGGTGCCTCTATGGGCGAGATGCATACGCGCAAAATCGCGCACGTTATCGAGCTGGCCATGAAGACCGGAAGCCCGGTTATCGGTTTACTCGATTCAGGCGGCGCGCGTATCCAGGAGGGCATCGACGGTCTGGATGGAGGGGGCGAAATCTTTAAGAAGAATACGCTCGCCAGCGGAATGGTCCCGCAAATTTCCGCGGTGATGGGGCCGTGCGCGGGTATCGCCGTCTATTCGCCGGCGCTGACCGATTTCATCATCATGACGCAAGCAACCGCAACCATGCTGATCACGGGTCCGAACGTGGTCAAGAGCGTAACCGGTGAAACGATTTCGATGCGTGATTTGGGGGGAGCCGAAGTCCATAATCGAGTATCCGGTGTCGCGCACTTTTTAACCGTGGACGACAAGCATGCGGTCGAGTTGATTAGAAATCTGATCAGTTACCTGCCGCTGAATAATTTGGAGGATCCGCCGATCGTATCGACGAATGATCCATATAATAGACTAAATAGTTCATTAGAAGAGATCGTTCCGGATAAGAGTACGGTGGTATACAATGTAAAAGCGGTGCTGCAAGAGGTGCTCGATCGCGGTTCGATCTTGGAAGTCCACGAGCACTGGGCGGCGAACGTCGTCGTCGGATTCGGACGATTGAACGGCCACGCCATCGGTTTTGTCGCGAATCAACCGATGGTTTTAGCCGGAAGTATCGACATCGATGCGTCGGACAAAATCGCCCGGTTCGTGAACTTTTGCGACGCCTTTAATATCCCGATTATTAATTTCGTCGACGTATCGGGATTCTTGCCGGGCAGCAACCAAGAGCACGGTGGTATTATTCGCCACGGAGCGAAGGTGCTTTTCGCTTACTCGCAGGCGACCGTTCCAAAAATAAGTCTGGTGATGAGAAAAGCATACGGCGGCGCCTATATAGCGCTGGTTTCGAAGGACATGGGCTTCGACAAGGTGGTCGCCTGGCCTTTTGCCGAAATCGCGGTCATGGGGGCCGAGGGAGCCGTGAGTATCGTAAATCGCAAGCAGCTCAAAGACGCGGAGCAGGGTAGCCGCATCAAACAAAAGTTGATCGACGAGTATACGGAAAGGTTTCTCAATCCCTACGTAGCCGCTGCTAAAAATAAAGTGGATATCATTATCGAGCCAAAAGAGACGAGAAAGACGCTCATCAATCTACTAGAAATGCTTCTTCCCAAGCGAGGGGATATGGACGCGAAAATACCTATGAAATACAAAAAGCATGGAAGCATGCCGGTATAACAGATCTATTCGTTACAGCGTTCTAGATCGATATCTTCGATTAGACTTTCCAGCAATTTGCCTTCATCCCGACGCAGCTCGTGTTTACGAGCAATGCACAAGCAGAGGTGAGCCGTGGCCGGTTCCTCGTCATTCAGCGCGATGTAGGCCTCGGCGAGGCGCAGATGATTTTCGACGTCTTGCGGCCATTTGGCGACGAGCTGTCGTAACAGCGCGATGCCATCCTCCGAATCGCCGTGCTTCAGCATAACCCCGGGAGCCAACACGTACAGCGTTCCCAGCATGCGTTGCGCCGCTCCCTTGCGAAAATTGCGATCCTTGGCGAGACTCAAACGAGCGAAATGTTCGGCTTCCGCTACTAACGATCCCGCGTTCAAGCCGCTTATTTCCGCCAAGCGTCCCGCGACGGCCGCCCGAGCAAACGCCTCTTCGGAAGCGTGGACGCGCTGCTGCGAAACGACGTGATAGGCGAAGCGGCGGTCAGCCTCGGTGTCCTTTCCGTCCGCGATGAGCGACTCCAAGGTATCCGAGATGGTAAGCGGGCTGAGCTTGCTTACCGCCATGAGGTTCGGATGGACGTTACGGGTTGGAGCGGTCGTCGGCCGTGGACTGCACGCATAAAAGCATTGAATACTTATTATAAATACGAAGATTACCGATGTCCATCCGCCTAAAAGATTTAAGTTCCATACCCCTCGTTTTGCGTTGCTTTCAATCGCGAGAGGTCGAATCATGGCGGTAGGCTTTTGCCGGACGAACAATAGTTACTTCGAATAGGCGGCGACGGCTTGAGCGTATTGCGAATCGGAAGCTACTTTCAGCGAGGAAATACCAACGTTTTTACATATGTCTTGGTTCTTCGCTCGACAGAGGCCGGCGAGCGTATCTTGAAATTGCCGAGTCTCTTTTTTTCCGGCTTTTTGGAAAGCCACGACCGGCATCGGCGGCAAGCGCTGACTTTTCCAGACGGGCTTGAGCTCGGCTCCTCCCTCGATTTTGTCGAGCTCGCTCATTTGCGCATCGTCGATCAACGCGCATTTCGCCTGATCGCGAATCACGGTTTTAATGGTCTGTATAGGTCGTTCGGTCTGCAGCGTCTTGAATTCTGAAAGCTTAAAGGCGCGCTTCGCCGCCACGTTTTCAATAAATTTTGAATCCCGTATATGATTGCTCGCCAACAGTTGCTGCTTACACGACGCGAGGTCCGCCGTTCCCTTGCCGACGATATAATATTGACTGCCACCGGGAACCGAAAGAAGGACTTGACCGATAACCTTGAGCTTATGGTTCTCTCTTAGCGCCAAAAAAGTCGCCAGCGAAAGAATGCCGAAATCGGGTTGTTCCTTCTCGATATACCTTAGCCCTTTTTCTCTATTGTTGAGGTATTTTCCCTCCACCGATTGCCAGCCGTTTTTTCGGGCGATCTGAGCGAGTAGATCGTCGAGATAAGGTTGCGCTTGCGCGCTAGTACCGACGGCGTTTTCGCGGATGACAACAACCTTTATCGGGTCCGATGCTTTGGTCGTGCCGGTCGCCACGATCAAGGCCGCCGATATTAAAAGTGAAATCAGCGTGATCTTAGAACTTTCCGAAAAACAAACGATTCGAGGACGAAAACCGCAAGCGCACCCTCCCGCGCGCTCGCAACCGGATCGTTTGTTTTGCGTAGAGTCCTTACCCGCCGGTGACCTATCGGAAATAGCTGTCTTTATTATTTGCATATGAAATCATTGGACGTAGGACTGTCGCCTAACTTCAAGATACCTTAACGTTGCAAAAAACGTCGAGCGGAAACGCGAAAAAAGCGATGAAATAAGGGCGCGAGGAACTTATGTTGGGCCGCAGCTTAGTGCATCCTAAGTGAGGTCCAAAAAAAGTGAGCACGCCCTTAGTTCGCGCTATTTTTCGCGAGCGAAGCGCTTTACGCCGACGGAATTTTTGC
>JAFGIB010000086.1 GCA_016929805.1 Deltaproteobacteria bacterium
ACTCTATATATTCTCTAATAACTCGGTAAATATGCCTCTCACAAAAGAATATAAAATGGTCAAGCGCTTCTACGCGTAATGTTAGATTGAATCTCTCCAGATATGCGTTTGCGTTCGGTGCACCATAAGGAATAGGAATCCCTTCGATATCCATCGTTTTATCTAACCACATATCAAAGGCACATCGATAACTCTTGCCTTGTTGCTGTTTCTTTTGGCGACCAAATTGCCCAAAGATGCCATCGTTATCGTGGATCAAGAAACGTGGACCTTCGCCGTACGGACTGATTTCGCGGATTTGTTGTTTGACCCCGTCGTGTACACTTATTAAGCCGAACGAAAACGTAGGCCTTTTTCGAGGAAAACACGTCAAAAGGGAACCGATATTAGATCGAAATCGAAGCAAAACCGGTACGAACGTTAAGTCGATCGCCGATTTCGCGACGTGCGAGGAATGAAAATCATAAAACGCAGACCTATCCCAATTTTTCGCGAAATCCTAACGACTTTTCCGAAATCGCTCGACCGAACGAATCCGATTAAGAAAGCGATTATGCAGCCTCCCGGTAATAATAGTTCAGCAGGCCGCCGACGCGCTCTTTTCTTTTGATCGCGCTATTCGGATTAGCAATTGCGTTGCCCTTCTCTATTAGCTCGTTGTCTAATCCTTGATGTGGCCGTTCGAAATGATAATGCTCCACATAAGATGTAACGACTCTACGAAGCTGCGATTCGCTGAACAGAATTATCTTATTCAAGCATTCGGAGCGTATAGAAAGAATAAATCTCTCCGCGTATGAATTCAAGTTGGGGCTTTGCGCCGGTAACCGTAACGGTTTTACGCCAAAATCGTCTAATATTCTTCGGAATGCGTCAGTAAACAACGGATCGCGATCGTGAATAACATATCGTTTTTCGAGCAAGAAACCGTCGACAACATCAGTAAGGTTCCGGGCGATCTGTTTCATCCATTCATTATACACTTGGTGAACGATTCCCGCGATATGAACTCGACGGGTTTCAATGTCTATAACGAATAAAACGTAATAGCGAACAAGTCCAAACGGTCTGAGAACTTCTACCGTAAAGAAATCGGTCGCAACGATTTCTCCGAAATGCACCTTGATAAACGTTGCCCACGACATTCCCTTACCTCTCTTAGGCGCGGGTTCGATGCCGTGTTCGTTCAATATGTGTTTCACGGTCGTACGGCAAATCGTAATCCCCAGATTTTTAAGCGCTCCGACAATGCGTGTATAACCCCAAGTTGGATTTTCTTTCGCCATCTGCACAATCATATCCGTAATATCATCACTCGACCGCGGACGACCGGGTCCTCTATTTCGGCTGCCATCGTATTTCTCTGCTATCAGTTTTTGATACCATCGAAACAGCGTATCCGGTGTAACAATAGAGTCTATTTTGGATAACGCTTTCCTCCCAAGCGCTTTCGCTTTTACGGCAAGCCGTCGACGCTGGTCATCGGTAAATCGGATTCGTTTGCCTCTGAGCTTCTCGCGATAGATCTCGTTTTCCGTTTGTAGATAGTCTATCAACGCTTGCTGGCTTCTGTTTACCCAGCCGGCGAGGAATGCGAGTACGAATTGGAGGTGGAGGTTTCGCATATTCCATATTTAGCACTTCGGATGAGAATCTAAAGTCGGTCGAAATAAGGACGCGCATACCTCCGAAAACCAATCGATATTATTAGAGTTTTATGTCGATCCTATTTTTATACAGCAAGGGAAACATCAATACGACTCCGTAATTGTATAATATATATTATTTGTCCTTGCGTCTCGTTTCGCTAGACGATCGATCGAGTAAGAACCGTTCTTCCTCAAGCCACTTTTTCAGTTGGTCCTCACTCGGAAGTCGGACGAGATACCGGGAGACGAAAACCTCGTGCTCGAGTCCGGCAGTCGCGTAGTGGACCTCCGCTGCGTTCTTGTCCGCGCATAAAACGATGCCTACAGGTGGATTCTCATCGGGATGAGAGAGGTTCTCGGAAATATAGTTTAGATAGAAGTTCATTTGTCCGGCATATTCGTGGCGGAAAGCGCCCAACTTGAGATCGATTGCTATTACGGCCCGAAGCGATCGGTGAAAGAAAACCAAATCAATAAAATGGTGTCTACCTCCCACGGTGATGCGATGTTGACGATCCATAAAACAAAAATCACGGCCGAGTTCGTGAATAAATTGCTGAAGGTGGTCGAGTAGTGCTTGCTCAAGATCAGACTCAGACCATTCCGCAGCCTCCTCTACTCCGATAAATTCGAGTATGTAGGGGTCTCGGATTACGGTCGATGGTGAATCAACAAGAACACCTTTTTCAGCCATTGCGATAACCGCAGCTTTATCTTTCGAAAGACCAACACGTTCGTAAAGCATGCTATCCATTTGTCTGCGAAGCTCGCGGATTGACCAACCCGATCGGAGACATTCGAGTTCATAGAACGCTCTTCGAAGAGGATCGTCGATGCGCGATAGCTCCAGCAGATGCGAGAACGATAACGAAGAGAATAGTCTTTCGTACCAGGCCGGGTCTTGCCATTCTAACGTCCGGGATTGCGCTGCCCGTTCGGCTAGTGATGGAAAACTCAACTCTCTGCCTACTACGAAACCGGAAACATTCGGGTCCGAAGGGCTAGATTCGCCAGACGCCTTCTGGCGAATCAGATCACTATCCTTCGACGACGCCGACGCAACAGAATCGTTTTTTCCACTTTTGTTTCCCTGAAGTAATGAAGCAAAAACGCCAGACAGCGTCTGGCGAATTTCGAGGCCTGGCCAAGTAAGAGCGAGCTGTCGACAATTCTTGATATTGGAGACACCAAGTCCTCGACAACCATCCTTTCTAAGTCGTTTCGCGAGTTCGGTGATCATACGGTCGCCGTATGCCGCGCGGTCTTCGCCGTTCTGCTCGTATTCAACGACGTAGGCGCCGATGAGCCAATTGCGAAGAGTAAGTACTCGATCGATAGAACGAGCGGCACTACTTCTCGCTCCTTGGTCAACTGCCCTAATGTTGGCGACCAATCCGTGAAAATTCATCTGTCGCGCACCTCCAAACCGTCCTCGTCGAAGGAGTATTGTACGATTACCTCTATCGATGCCAGTTTGATCCTCACTTTTGCGCATCGTTTTGAAGTGCCGCCTTATTTGCTCTGATCATAGGGACATTTCACACCAAATTCGTGAATCCTTCTGACGCCGTACTCGATCGATTACTAACGATATCGGTCGTTAGGACTCCGGTTCGAATCCGATATCAGGACTCAAACCGGCGACCAAGACGCGGATTAAGGTGCATTAAATAATGGGCTGCCGTTATTTACTCTTAAGCGCGCTCTTAACCAAAAACGGCTTATTTATGGGGGTAAAATGACCCAGAGAGTATCGGCCAGAGGCGAATTATTGAGTTCGCGAAAAGGGTAGAATGGGGAGCCGTTATACCCTCCACACCAACTTTTACCGACCATTTGGTTAACAGATAGCCCTGAGGAAGCCGCCTCGGGGTTTTGCAGTTTAACGCCCTTTTTGCGGGCATTTCGCGCACGCCGCTTAAGAAGGCGCTCTCTGCGGATTTTGGCGGAGAGTACTGGGGTGATCGCCGGAACGAGATTCTTGGCCTCAAAGGGTACTCGCGGCGAGTCTCCGGGTAGAGAGCACGGGAGAGTGGTTTATAGGTTAAGAGCGTGGTTAATAGGAATGATAGCTAATATAAGATTCTTCATATTTCCCCCTGTTAGTGCTTGTTATTATTAGGTTTTTTCTTACTACCAAATTCTGTCACCTCCCGAAAAACGCGTCAATCGGCGATAATTGGCGGGAATTCTCGGGGGAAGCGCAGAGAGAGACTAAGTTGACCACCCCAGTTTTCAAATATGGGCACAATTAGTTGAATCTACAGGGCATTTTGAAAAATCACGCTTTGTTTTGTAGGTACAATTCGGCCGATCACCCGAAATTGCATGGCGTTAACCTAACCTGCACGACCTCCGGTTCGACCAGTTCTCCTAGGCGCAAGCTTCGTAGAATCGCGCGCTGTGCTTCGTGGTTTCGGTCAGCACGGATTGTGCGGGCGCATCTACTAGCGGGTGGGGAGGACCCAAAAGTCCTCTGCCGTATTCCTCGCTCGTACAGTAATAATAACAATTATGCGTTAGGCACAAATGGCGGCTTTATGAAAATCCAACTGCTCATCGATTCAATCGTTCAACAGACTACTGTCCTAATCGCAAAGCTGGCGACAGCCGGCGGCGCGAGGTCCCCGCTTGCCCATATCGCGAATCAAGTGATGGTCGAGTTGGCGTCCGAGTTGGAGTCTCAGGGTTTGAGTCGTAAGGTGACCGCCGACATGTTTGGCATATCGCTGCGCTCATACCGGCGCCGCGTGCAAAGGATGAGGGAGAGCTCGAGCGTTAGGGGCCGAACTCTGTGGGAAGCGGTACTCGAGTTTGTAAAGCAGGGTTCGTTGGTAACGCGCCGACAGGTTTTCGACCGCTTTTGCCGCGACGAAGAGGAACACGTAAGGGGGATTTTACACGATTTAGTCGAGAGCGGGCTGCTCTTCTGCTCGGGCGCGGGGCTAGATGGCGTCTACCGACTGGCAACTGAGCAGGAGCTTAAAACGATATATGAGCTCGACGGGCAGTCCGGCTTGGAGGAATTAATCTGGTCGATTGTATTTTGTCGCGGCCCGATTCTCCGCGATCGCGTTGCCGAAATCGGCGCTCTATCCGAAGATGCGCTCGACAAAGCATTACGAAACCTGACCGAAACAGGTCGGATCAACGTTGAGCAACGCGATGACGGCGTTTATCTCTTTTCCGATCGATTCCTCATCGAGCAAAGCGATGAGAAAAACTGGGAAGCTTCTGTTTACGACCATTTTCACGCGGTCGTCAGGACCATATGTAACCGACTGGAGCCAGGTATTTGCGACAGTCGTTTTAGAGATTCTATCGGCGGTTCGACCTATACCTTTGACGTGGGACCGGGACATCCCCACGAAAAAGAGGTTTTATCTCTGTTACGAGATTTCAGGGAACGCTGCGGAGGTATTCGGCAACGCGTTTCCGTTTACAACCAGCAACACGGCTTGTGCGACGTCGGTGAGAACGTGGTGGTTTATATTGGTCAGTCCGTGATTCCCCGCGAAAAGAACTCAAATGGTGATGATCTTTGTATCGAAAAAGAAAGAGCATAATATGAAACACCCAATGAATCGCGCGTCGAAAATCTCTTGCTTTATCTATTCAATGCCGTCACGGTTGTTTTTTATATGCTTATTAGTCGTTATGCCTTTCGTTTTCAGTTGCGCAAAGACGGTGACGGGTGGGTCGGATGGTGAATCGCATTTTCTCAGGTCATGCGATGCCACTTGTGAAGGTGGTTTAAGTTGTATATGCGGGGTATGCACCGCTAGCTGTGAAGAAGACAAGACATGCGACGCGATCTTTCCAGGGGCTACGTGCGTTGATCACAATGCCTCCGAAATGTGCTCGCCGGACAAGGACGCCGATAACAGTACATCCGCAGTGTGTGACTTCATCTGTGACTCTTCAAAAGAGTGTTCGATGTTAGGGGCAAATTATAAATGTGTCACCGGGTTATGCAGAATGGGAAACAGTTCCCCGACGTCATTGATCGATTCGGGAGGCAATGATACCAACGGTAATTGGGAGGTCGTCGAAAGTAATACAACTGAGGGGCTGCATAGCATTTGGGGTTCAGCCGATGATGATATTTGGGCTGCTGGCGAGAGTTTAATACTGCACTATGACGGCCAAACGTGGGAGATAGCTTTTGAAGACAAGCGACTTTCGATAAATGATATCTGGGGATCGGCTTCGGATGATATATGGGCGGTAGGATACAAAAAGGATGGAGATAACGCGGATCAGTCGACAGCGATGATGCTTCACTATAACGGAATAGAGTGGCAGGAAAATCGATTTGAAGAGATCAGTCCTGTGCTTTTGGGTGTTGTAGGCGGATTCCACGCCGTCTGGGGAACTTCTGCGAACGATATATATGCTTTTGTATCAAACGTGCCAGGCTGGCAACTGCCCTGGCATTGGAACGGTAGCGTATGGAATCAAATCGACGATGAGAGCGTCGCGATCGAGTCATCGGACCTTGTTTTCGGCAACTCCATCGATGTTTCCGGAACTTCACCCGATAACATCGTCGTCGCAGCTAATACTGTCGTTCTTTTTGACGGAATTCAGTGGAAGGTATTAGATGGCGTTCAGGAGGCTTCAGCGGCTTGGGCGTTGTCGAATGGAGATATCCTCCTCGGTGAATTGAACAGAGGTATAGAACGATATCGAAACGGTTCTGTAAATATGGAATTGTCCCTAATCCATCTTGCCGCGGAAGGGTTATATAATATTAACGATTTTTGGGGCTTTTCGGATAGCGATATCTATGTTGTTGCCTCATGGACGCGCGGAAAAGATCCCTACGCGACAGCGCATATTTATCACTATGACGGTTCCACTTGGTCGGAGCAAGATCTGGACGGTCTTCGGGTTGCTTTAAGTGCCGTTTGGGGAAGCGCTTCTGGCGAGCTCTGGGTAGTGGGCGCTCAGGGGACGATTTTACGTCGTCTCCCTATGCGTTAATGATGTCTAGTACTAAGAGACAACGAAATATATTAATCAAGTCATCCCGCCCGCCGTGCCCTACTATTCAAACAATATCGTGATAGGCGCTCTTATTCCCACGCGCACTCCAAGCGCCGCTCGCCGCGCCCATGCTTATACTAATACATCGATCAAACCACCCGGCGATTCGTAGCAAACCGGAAACGGGCGGGTTGATTCGGGGTGCGGGATCACCCCGCTTCCCGCTTCCCTTCCTTGGTCATGCTCTACACCGGCTGGTTACCGCAGCAAGCGGCGGATCGTTAAGACTTCGGGTAGACAGCACCTTGTCCCATACGAATGTCGTGGATGTAGGACTAAGCCTACTATTGTCGAGCAAAACCCGACACAACTCGGCCAGAATGTTAAGTTTACGTTTACTATTAACCCGGCGGTTGGTAGAGTATTCGTGTGTGGATGAATCGTTGCGAGAAGAGACTGGTGAGCATCTTGGTGGGCCTCTTGGCTAGCGCCGGGTGCGCATCGTCGAGTTCTAACGTGCCGGCAACCAAAGACAGTACGACGCATGGTCAAGGCGCGCTGACGGTGGCAGACGCGGTCCAGAAGTGCCGGCAGGTCCAAATCGACGTCGGCCTTCCTATCACTTGCAAGGCTTCGCGAATCAACAACCTGCCATCACTTATGGTTGGATTCCCTACGAAGGCCCTTCTCGAGAAGTACATCGAAGCGGTTGCCGACCACATCGGTAATCCCTTCTGCGACGCGCTGACTAGCCAGAATCGCGAAGGCTCGTTCTTCGTGATCGTAGCTGGCCGATGGGCAAAGCAGTTTAGCTGCGAGATGCAGACGTGGACGGCGTGGGTCGATCTCGACGAAGGTGATGACGAGGAAGAGGTCTCCGCCTCGCAGGGCGGGCCTGATGCGCCGAAGACGGTCTCAGGCGCGATGGCTGCATGTCGAAAGGTGCACGAGACTCAGGACGTTCCGGTGGCGTGCAAAGCCGGCCATATCGACGGCGTTCCATCAATGATGATGGGCTTCCCGTCCGCAGAAGCCAGTAAACAGTATCTGGATGTGATGGTCGAGCATGTCGCAGCGCCGTTCTGCGTGGCTGCCAACTCCTCAAACCGCGAGGCGCACGTCTACCTGCTGCTCGGCACAAGGTGGATCAGGCGCTGGAACTGCGAGGTTAAGCAGTGGGGCGAGTGGGTAGACCTCGAACAGACGCGGTCACAACAACCTGCGACGAAGACGTATTAGTAGATACCACTCGGAAACAGGAGAACAGCGGACGCGGTTAGCTTTTGTCCTTTTAGGCGTGGTCTCGAAAAACTAACAACCGAGCGCAGATATCGCCTTGCTATTTCCAAATAGATTATGGACTACTCTATACGAGCGCTCGAATCTGCATTCGCATAATACACCATTCAAACCACCCGGCGACTCATAGCAAACCGGAAACAGGCGGGGTGAAAATGTACTATTTCGGCATGACTCCCGGCGAGTCGGAGCAGTCCGGAAACGGGCGGGAGGATTTAGGACAATTGGACTGCGGTCGCGGAGAATGGTGGGGGGGAAGCGTTGGAGATTCACGAGCAGAGCCGAAGAATGTTCACGGTTCTGGTTCTCCTTCGAAGGGATCAGGATCTCCGCGAGCAATCATTTTCTTACGGTAACGTTCTATCTCAGGGGGAACCGTGATACCTTTTTGGATGCATTCGCGACGTCGTTTTCTGATGTCGTCTAAAAGCTTCTCGTTCTCCTCAAGAAGATGGCGAGTACCCTTAAAAGCGCTAAAAGCCGTTGAAAAGAACGTTCTAAAGTACACGTAGCAAGGCACTCTGGTCGGAGCGTCGCTCATTGAAGGACAATACCTCTCCGATATAGTCGATGGTTGTGTTTCGTAGCTCGGGTATGCATGTCAACAAACATTCTTGCCTATGTAACCGCCGATTTCAAATCGAAACCAGGTTGTCGGGGTAAAGATGCAAACCGTCCAACCCGTCGACCGCTCCGACCGACGCATCCACCCCACCATATTGCGGTCATTGAGAATGGCGGCGGTAGACGAGAGAGATACGCGCTAATGATCATACCGTCCGACGCCTTGGGGCGAGACTCTCAGCCAACTTGCCCGTCGGCCGGGGCGGTTACGGTAGGCGAGTATCGGGCGGCAACTCGTAATGCATCGAGGGCACGCCCCAGACCTCTTGCTCCTCGATCTTGGCGGCCGCCAGGCAATGCCGTTCGAACACGTGCGCGACGAGGCGAAGAACCCGCTCGTTGGCCTTGAAGACGTTGAAGACGAGCGGGATGCCGGCGATCAGCGCCTGTCCGATGAGCCGCCGGAAGACAATGCCGTCGCGCCGCTCGGGAACGACGTAGAGCTCATGGATCTCCGAGTGGTCCTCCCGGACTTCGCAGACGATGAAGCCAATGATTTGCCCGTCCTCCCGGGCGACGTGGGTGTGGATGCCCGGCACGTCGAGGAAGGTGATCGTACGTCCCGGCGGATACCGCGGGTCCATCGCGGCCAAACCCGCCTCGTACAAGGACAGTATGGCGAGGAATTCCGGGTCCTCCCAAGGATCGTCGTGGCGCTGGATCATCCGCCCATGCTCCTACCTGTGCTTGACGAAAACGTCATACTTGTTGAAATCATTGATGTTATTAGAAATCGTGTCAAGCCACTACGACAATGACAATGCTCGACGTAATCATCACGCTTCTCGGAAGCGTTGTTTCGACCTTCCGTTGGCTCTCGCCGTTTTCAACGAAGCACGGACCGAAAGAGTAACCGGACGTACAAGCCCGAGTACATATGCATTATATTCTTTATGAGACGAAAAGACTTTTACCTATTATTATCGCACCGCTCGCCTCACGGCTCGCGCCCACCGACCGGATTGCGGGCGTAGAGAATGGCGGCGGAAAGCGAGAGAGATATTACCCCACTCAAACCCCCCGGCGACTCGTAGCAAACCGGAAACGGGCGGGAGGAGGCAGGGTGCCCCCTAGTCGAGAGCGCTGCGCGACTCCCCTTCGGTTTGCATAGGCTAGTTGCTTCACGAATTCTTTAGTCGTACTTTGGACGGATGTAGCTCTGAGTTGCCATGCTCGACTATCAAACGTACCGATTCAGAGACAAGTACCGCATGATTTTTGGAAAATGGATATCTAAAAAGGTAAGCAACTAAGATCTGTTGCATTTGCGTCGGTAAATTGTGAAGATGCCTTCGTTTGGTGCTGGGCATGATATACCGTACAAATAGAACAGAGCTCGAAAGCACTCGAATCCGTTGGCAAGGCACGATCCAATCCGTACAATGCCGCGCGTGGGTCTGGCGCTACAAACTCGACAATCGAACTCACCACCACCTGGGTTTCAACCTGTGGGTCAAGGGTGAAACCGACGATCGGAGCGGCAAGTTCTGTGTTGCCATTTCGGACAAGCAGCAGCAGAAAATAGAGTTTCGGATCGGTGATGAGGTGAAAGGCACAGCTTGGCCGTGCATCAATGCCAAACACGACATCGCCGACTACTACCGCGCGGGCGGTTTCAAGGTGCTTAACCGGGCTGAAGAGAGAATTAGTCCAAACAGACCACCCTTCACCGGTCCAGTTCCGGCGCTGGATATCTACTCCGATCGCGGCGCTCGAATGCTTGACTCCAAGCGATGGAGTAAGAAGTGCTTCACATGCATTTGGGCCAACAAGTCGGCCGTGGAAATTGAATACGATTTCGGCAAGGTCAAGCGTTACCGCAGGGAGACCTTCTGCTACGGTCCTAAATCTTGTCCACAGTACGAAATGGGCGAGCCTAGACCTGTGCACTATATCGGTATGTTCCCGTGCATGGACGAGGGCTGGATGGACGATCTGTGCACGAGTGGCCGCGGAGAGGATGATTGGGAGCCATGGGGATGGGGTAAACTTTCGTAGTCAAGTCAACCTTATTTCGCAACCCTAGCCAGAAGTCGCTTAGGCACTACGCGAGACAAAACCCTCGATCGCCTATGCAAGCCTCACCTATTACGCCACTCAACCCCCCGGCGAGTCTTCGCAAACCGGAAACGGGCGGGAGGATTCGGAGTACCCAATCGATTAGTGAAAGTTGCCCGACGCGCCTGAGAGCGGACTAATACTCCAACCAAACCACCCGGCGAGTCAAAGCAAACCGGAATCGGGCGGGGTGACTCATGGTTCTATTTCGATCAAACCACCCGGCGACTCGTTGCAGACCGGAAACGGGCGGGAGGATTCGGGGTGCTAATTGAATGCTTGCGCCCGCACCCACCAACAGGATTGCGGTCATGGAGAATGGCGGCGGAAAGGAAAAGGAATAACTGGATTGCGGTCTTTGAGAATGGCGGCGGCGGGTGATCGAGTCACAATATTCCGCGATCTTGCGCTCATCGGATTGCGGTCTTGGAGAATGGCGGCGGGAGCAATCGAGCTATAGGCAAAATAAAGTGTTTCGCAAGCTCGCGCCCTACCGTATTGCGGTCTTTGAGAATGGCGGCGGGAAAGACCTCCGCTTCGTTGTACTCGGTCATTCCGGCAAAACCGGACTGCGGTCATGGAGAATGGCGGCGGTGAGCGAGAGAGATACACGTTCAGATTGAAGTCGCGCAATCAAATCGCTCGCACCGCTCGCCACGCCATACCTTCCTTTTTGATTGTTTTAGGAACCGCCCGATCAGGGGCGAGCAACGTGAGACGCGATCTGTGTTTGGCTCGCTGCAGTGCCTGCTCATGGTCCAAACAACGACGATTTCGCGGGCTCCTCGCTCGCTCCTTGTCTCGCGGATGGATCACAACCAATGCGACACTGTTTAGTTTGTCGGGCTCTCAGTCGTGTCCGTGATTTCGTTGAGATCGCTAACCGACGTCTCGGCGTTTCTCGCGGCTTTTCTGCCCCTCTTACGCGGCGCTTCGACCCCGTTTTCGACTTTAGCTTTCGCCTTGAGCTGCTTTTTTTGCCGCTTTCCGAGTTCGATCCCGTTGAGTCGTTCTAGCAGTTCGGGGTCAACGGCGGCGTAGATTTTAGCGTACGCGAGAGCTTGCTTGGCCTTGTCTAAAAGCTCCGTGCGGGCGTTTTCGAGTGCCGTCTCGGCCGCTGCGACCTGCGCTTTAACCGAAGCGAGTTCCTCCGCGCTGCCGCGCACGCGCTCGATCAGTGAGGCGAGCGTCTGGTGGTCGACACCAGGAAACTGTACCCCCGAGAGTTGTTTTTCGAACACGGCGACGAGGTCGCACACCGGGGAGGGAATCGGTTCGTTGTAGTCGTGAGCTTCCATGCAAGTCCTTTCTAAGTAGCAAACTAGCAGTAATGAACAGATGTTCAGATGTTTATCACAACGGCGATTCTATCGCAAGTGGAATGCGTCGGCCAGCTCGACATGCTCAACAATCAGCTCTGTCGCGATGCAATCGTTAAGGCGCGCAAAAGAGTACTCGAGCGAGCTCCGCCCGCGGCGTCCCGCGGTTTGAATCGGATACCGTTTTGAAAGCGCTTAATCTATTCGCTCGCCGCGCTCGCGCGCCTCGCACAGGTGCCCGAGCTTGCAGCACTGGAGGCCTCGGAGCGCGCTCGACGCGTGCTACGTCGCCACTGTCTAGCCACTCTCGCAGCGCAACTCGGATTCCAGGGGTGGCCACACGCCAGCGCAGTGCTGCGTGGTGATAGGGTCGACGATCTCGGCACGTTGATGCACCGCGAGCACGGCGGTGCGTACTGGAACATCTGGAGCGCATCGTACGAGGAGGCACACGCGATTCGCGCGGACTACGGAGGTTTCTTGTTGGGCTACCGTAGCCAGTTTCTTATCGTGGAGCCGTACTACATCGAAGCGTTGGGCCTCGACCCGGAGGACCCGGACTGGGAGCGAATCGGTCGAGATTGGGCACGGCCGCGGGATCGCGAGGCCTGGACGCGGCTCACCGCGACAGCGATCGACAAGTGCCTGGAAGCGGTCTGATCAAAGCGGCGGCTGAGGAATCGCTTCCGAGTCACAGGGAAACCTCGACGGTTGGGCTGCCGGGGGCGTCGATCACCGTCAGCCTGCCGTTTTCGGTAGCTACCAATCACTATCGAGTAGGCACGGTTATGGAAACGAATCATAATTTTTGTTGCTACTGTCGTCGCGATAAGGATTGTCTTCGTTTCCATTATTTCTATATAGCGTCGCCCACCGCGCCCACTCTTAGACTAATACCCCACTCAAAACAAACGGCGAGTCGTTGCAATCCGGAAAACGGGCGGGAGGATTCAAGGGGTTTTGATTTGGTGGTGAGCGCGGCACGACGAGCAATTACATTTATTCCCCCCTCAAACCACCCGGCGAGTCGTGGTAGTCCGGAAACGGGCGGGATGAGTCATACGGACCATTCGCGCCCATCGAATTGCGGTCATGGAGAATGGCGGCGGGGATCGATATGAACGCGCATGCTCATCTGAACAGCTTCTGCACCGTCTTCCCGCTGATCTTCACGTACGGCTTTCCCTCCTCCGCAACGGGCACGATGAATCCGCCCTTCGGTAGGATCTTTACGAATTCCTGACTGCCCTCGTCGTCTAGGAAGAAGACCTTCAGCTTGTCCATAGCCTTGCTAAAGAAAATAAAGACCGCGCCGGTCTCGGGTTTTATGCCCATCTCCTCTGTGCAGATCTTCGATAATTTTACGGGGCCCCACTGCATGTTGACCGGTTTCCTGTACATGTAAGCGCTGGCGCCCGGCGGGATGATTCTGGTCAAGGGTTTTACACCTAAAAGATCCCAGATTCCGACCTGCTGAAATTGCTGCGGCGATAACTCGACGAATTTGGGCTGTTCTTGCTGGTCCTCGTTCTGCACGCCATCGGGATCGGTCAGCAGCCCCAGTTCAAGCAGCCTCCTCGTCGTCTTACGGCCGATTCCTGGTATTCGGAGGGCTTCCAGTACGGTCTTTGGTTGAAGCGAAAGCAGTTCGTCACGGGCTTTTTCGGACAGGCCGGGAAGTCCTCGTAGGCGATCGGCGGTGATTTTCGAAAAGCGTCGCATGGATATAGACTCTCTATCGACAAGCGAAATGTCCATAGCACTTCCCGAACTTTTTCCCACTTCCCAATGGGAAAGCGTCGTTCCGGCGGACCTTCGTCTTTGCGGCACCTACTTCAGAACTATAATTGAATCCGCTTCCAGGATCTTTTCTAGCGGAACCGTGTGATGCGAATATATCGTGAGAAATGAACTACTCGAGTTGCGGTGAACGATTGGATATCGTTTCGGATTGACCACAGAATAGATTGCATAAGAGTTCAGTAGAACTAAGGATGACAAATGCCACAACTCGATCGCCTTGAAACCACACGGCTCGTGTTACGAAAACCGCGTTCGGAAGACGCACAGTCGATCTTTTCGCGTTATGCAAGCGACCCGAACGTCACCCGATTTGTCGCATGGCCCCGTCATTGCTCGGTCGATGATTCGAAAGCATTCCTAGAGTTCAGTGAAACAGAATGGAAGCGTTGGTCTATCGGACCCTATCTTATTGAGTCCAAAGAAGACGGTCGACTGATCGGGAGTGCAGGTTTGAGCTTCGAAACGTCGTATCGGGTTAGTACAGGATATGTTCTCGCACAGGATTCTTGGGGAGCCGGCTATGCTACCGAGGTATTGGAAAAGATGGTTTGTATCGCACGCGAATTGGCAGTTCGTAGGATTTATGCGCTTTGTCATCCGGATCATCGAGCGTCACAACGGGTTTTGGAAAAAGGAGGTTTCGAAAGAGAAGCGATATTACGTTGCTATACCGAGTTTCCGAACTTGCGTTCTGGTGAACCTAATGACGTATTGTGCTACACACGGCTCCTTCCTTAGACGATCCTTCGTTTACATCGTCTACCAGTTTGTATACCGCCACCAATCACGCGTTCACCTCATCGCTCTCGCGCCCACCGGACTGCGGTCATGGAGAATGGCGGCGGGAAGTGAACCGGATGCGCGCTCCTATTCAGCTCGATCAGATTGCGGTCGTCGGGAATGGCGGCGGGAAGATAGAGAAATATTACCCCACTCCAAAACCCCCGGCGAGTCCTAGCAAACCGGAAACGGGCGGGAGGATTCAGACTATCCGATCAATTGAATCGCGCCCCCCGGATTGCGGTCAGAGAGAAGGGTGGAGGGGAGTGAGAAAAGTAGCGAGGTTAATTAGTCCGCTACTCCGGGGTCTAACATGGCGGAGGTGGTCACGATACGGCCTCAGCTTGGAAAGCTGCGCCCGCCTACGGTTCGTCGTCCCCGAATCCACCGGCGGGAACGGCGCAGATCGGTGGATCATCTGGAATGAGGGCCCCACATTCGCCCGTCGTCGTTTGGCACCCTTGTGCGATGCCGACCCTGGTGCAATCGGAAGGACCCGACGGATCGGAGGCCCGAGCGCATTCCCCCACCTTCAACAATACGAGCCAAGGCAACTCGACACCGCACTCCGAGCCCTCCTCGGAGAAGCAACAGGTGATGGCATTGATCCGGGCCGCACAGGTGGTGTCACCGCACGCGATGGACACAGAACAGGTCCCCCACTCATCAGTCGTTGTAGAAACGCAGAACCCTTCGCTGCAATCGGCGTCGGCCCGGCAGCCCGGCCGGCAGGCAAAGGTCCTGCTGGGGCAGCCGATGAGGCAGACGGTCGGTTCGGGCGCGCAAATCTCTCCCTCATTGCATTCCGCGTCGGTGCGACAGCCGGGGACGCACGCGCCTGCCTGACATCGCTCTTCCGCATCGCACTCGGTGTGTTTACGGCAACCGACCATGCAGTCTCCGTTCGAGCAGAACTGTCCGATCGGGCACTGCTCGTCGCTGCGGCATCCGTCTTCGCACGCGTTGAACTCTAAAAAGTTCAGGCCATCGTCGCAGTACTGATGCGATGGGCAGTCGCGATCATTTTCACAGGTAAGTACACATAATGTCCCGAGAAAGGCTCGGCTGCATCGCTCTGCGCCGGGACAATCCGAGTCGGACTTGCATTGCTCGAAGTCCAGGTCGAATCCGTCGAGCCCGCAACCCAGCGGAAATGCGGGTCCGATCAGCAACGCGAGGATCACGCCGATCCAACGCCGGATCGGTTTAGGCAGTTTGTTTCGATTGGTTCCCATTAGTGAACAGTACTTTATCTTGGATATCAACGCTTCCAATTGGGGAATAAGCAATAGCCGTGCCCAACCGCGAGACAGGCGGAAACATTACGTTTTTACCTACTCGAATCGATTGGGGCGATTTATAATCTGTGAAAAAATGGCACGGTGTGTTCTGTCGTTCACGTCACTGAGTGTTGTTGCCGAAGCTGACCCGATTCTGATTGCTCCCGGAATCCCTCCAAAATCGGCCCGGAGCTGAGGAATCCCCACAGAAAGAGGGAGAGAGATATATCAGATAGACGAGTGGGTCGCAGTAGGAATGGGCTTTAGCTCGAAGGGTTCAGCCCACCCCCTGCACAGATCCCAGCAAGCGCTGCTAATGCGCTAGGCTCCTGCCTCGGATTCGACAATCGAATCGTTCCCGGGGATTGGTATGCAACACACGCCGACTGGGAATCCAACGAGCCGGCGGTATTTCCAGGACATATCGCCCCTTGGCTCCATTTTCTTCTACACCGATCACCGTTCACAATTACTATCGCCTTGAGAGTCGCCGCTAATAATCCCCATATAGTCCGCATCGCACCGCCCGCCGCGCCCCTGATCATCCTAATCTATTTCTTCTGCCACCAGACTCAAACCACCCGGCGAGTCGGAGCAAAACGGAAACGGGCGGGAGGATTCTGGGTGCCATACGAAAGTTTTTTCACCCGGCGCATCGCAGCAAACCGGAAACGGGTGGGGGAATTAGAAGTACCCAGTCAATTGTTGAGCGACGCCGGACGCGCCTTTCCGCTAATATTGATAATTGGTTTAAGATGCGCAGTTATTGCGGGGATCGCAGCGCGAGACGCTAGTCTGCGTTCGCGTCGGGTAGTGAACTGATAACCCTAATATTCCATAGCGCGTTCAAATTACCGCTACTCGTTGAACGGCCAGATGTAATCCGGTTTTGCTATCGACTTTCGTCAGGCTGTGCGATCTTAACCTTTTTATGGCTTTCGAAATTTTTTGGAATTTCTGACCACTCTACTTTCGAGTCGGTCCAATTTTGGTGAGATGGTTTGACTTTTGCACGGGATTACGCCAGTAACTCCGTGATGAACTCGTCTTCTGCAATCATCGTGCGGCGTTCTTCGCGCAACCGCTCATTGTGTGCCATCGCCCTCTGGGCGTATACTCGGACACGCTCATCCGAATGATTGAGATACTTCTCGAAATTGAGGCGCTGCTTGCGGCGGATGCGTCCGTCCCAATCTAGTAGCTGGTCGATATTACGGATGTGCTGGCGGTACTCGAGCTCCTCCTTGCCGAGCTTTGAGCAGTCCTTGCAAAGATGTCGTCTGTGGCCCTTGCCCGAAAAGCGCTCATTCGGCCGATGGCGACCACAGCACCAGCAAAAATGACCGCTCCCATGCGCTCGTCTTCGACGCCGACCCATCAGCAGCTCTTATACCGCGTTTTCGGATGTCGTGAAATCCCGAGCTGCGCGGATACCCTGTCTGTATCGGTGCCAGAACCGACCCTGAGAGTAAGCGACGCGTGGGCAAACGACGGTTCTGTCTTCACGTCGATGATCCCATCCGAATCTATGGAACTCCAACTTCCTCTGCAAAGGCAACTCTAAGCCATTCGCCTCGCATCTGCCGCAAGCTCAGCGCCACGATCTGCGCCGCACGCCATCCGCAGATGTCGTATTCGCGGCCGAGCCGCTGATATGTGTGGGGCTGGTAACCGTCGAGCCCAAACCGTCTCGCCACTAAATCTCTGGCGCGCGGCTTGAGTCTTTGGAGAAGCCTCGTTACCAACTCGCGATTCTCCTGGCGCTCCAACAAGTCTAGAGCACTCTGCTCAGAATAGGCGAGCTTTCCACCGAGGGCTAACCAACCGTCTACTCGCCCGGCGTCGGGGCCATTGCCTTTGTAGAGTAGCCACATGACGTCTTCGTCACATGACCATGAGACATCACCGAAGCCGTCCTGCCTGAGTAACAAGTTGGCGGAAGTCTCCGGAAAAGCCGTGGAGAGCCAACGATCGTATTCGATGCGGTTGCTCACACCGAGGTGCTCTAGCAGCAACGCGCCCGTACCGTCGAAGAGTCGATGGTGGAATCGGAGTGTCCGAAAGCGCAAGAATCCATAGGGTCGCTCGATGTCGAAATCCGTGCACGAGCGTACCACAGCACGCGCCGCGCCTATGTCGGTGCGCGCGAATCTCGGTTTCTCGAGTCGCAAGGAGGCGACAATCCGCTTCTTGACGCGCACGCCTTTAACCGGGGTTTGCCGGGTTCGGTCCAAGGCCTCGAGCGCTCCGTTCGACGGACTAGACGACAGCAGCGCGCCGCATTCGTAATCATCGAACGGGTTACCGAACAGGTCGGTGGGCAGGATCGGCATCTCGGGCAAGCCGTTGGGGATGAGGACGTAGATACGCGCCTCACGATCCCCGCATTGAGTCATGACCCGGAAGAACTTCTGGGTCGCTCTCACGCGGGAGCGCGATGGGGCGAGATCGACGAGAAGCTTACATCGAGGCGAGTTCCAGCCCTCGATAAGGACTCCAACCTGCACGAGCGTGTCGAGATCTCCGTGCTCGAAACGGGAAAGGATGCTCAGCCGTTCGTCGTCTGGCGTGTCGCCGAGGATCAAGCCTGGTTCCGGGCTGCCGATCGGGCGGTGCTTGCTCAGATATTTCGTGAGATCGTAGGCCTGCTGCCTGGACGCACAACAAATGAGTGCCGGCATCGCGTTGTTCGGTTTGGCGTAGCGAAAGAGCTCCGTGGCGCGAAAGAATGGCGCTGTCGACATCAACCGGCCTAATGTCTCAGCGTCGTAGTCTCCAGCGATCATTCGGACTCTGGATGCGTCGGCATTGACTTCTGCGACCCAAAGACGCAGGGGCGCTAGCAGATCGAGTTGTAGCGCCTCGTACATGCTGATCTCATGGATGAGGTCTGGAAAGTGATGGCAAAGTCTTCTCATCGAGCTGTAATCGGGCGTCGCTGTGAGGGCGAGCCGAACCGCAAGAGGATCGAAGCTGTCCACGAGCAGTCCCATGCGCGACTCGGTCATCGCGTGGTGAGCCTCGTCCGCGATAACCAAACCGGCCGAGCTCAATGAATCGGGTACTTCGGTGTCGCTTCGCCGCCTCTGAAGGATGCTGTACGTAGCCACGTTGACGCCGTGCTCGACGATCTGCTTGACATCGCCGTAGTACATACCGATCGGAATTCCGGGAAGCCGAGCCTCGAACTCCGCGGCAACCTGCCTGACCAGCGTCTTGGTGGGCACGATGAACGTGGCAGTCAGCCCGGTACGTTCTATAATATGGGCGGCCACGACTGTCTTGCCCGTGCGGGGCGGCAACACGATTCGACAAAGAGGTGGCCTCGCAGGCTTATTCGGTCGGGTGGCGAACTCGAGTAGAAAGTTTTGAAAGCTCGCGAATACTGGCTGTTGTTCCGGTCGGAGCGCCGAGGTGCTCTCCCTACGGTCGGGGTCGTGTGTGTCGAGTCGCTGCGCAGCGGCGAGCAGACGATCGCTCATTGGCAGGCCCAGCTCCGCCTCTTCGAGGAGGTTGGGGGCGACAAACCACAACTCTGCGGTCGAGATAGCCGACATCCCTACGCTCGGGCTCGAAGGGTCTCCCAACCGCAGTCGCCCATTCTAACGACGGCTTCACCGGTTTTGTAGTCGTAGTAGTAAATAGCTTGCTCGCCGTACTCATTGGCGAAATAACCGAAATACATATCGGGCGCGTCACCATTAACGGTCGGCGGTTTACCGCAATCGATGACGTGGTGGTTCGATACTTCAAATAGCGGTGTTTCTGTTTTCATTAGGTCACCTAAATAGCCGAGCAAAGACGAGACCTCGATATCGTCTCATAAGTTTGGAGCGCCAGCCTATCATATCATCCCATTCGTCCGGAATAGATACTCAGAAAAACCGGCTTATCAGTCATTATCGTCTTCTTCCAAAAGCGCTGCCCGCGTGATTCCTTTGCTTCCAAATCGGTCGTGAAGTTCGGTCGTAACTTGCTGCAATCGTCGTCGACGCTCCGTTCGTTCGTCAGGGAATAGTGTTGGCGGCGGCGGACCTTCTAACAAATCGGACGCGGCCACGCCGACAAGACGTATG
>JAFGIB010000087.1 GCA_016929805.1 Deltaproteobacteria bacterium
AGCGTTCAGGGGGGCAAAAAAGTCGGCGGCCAATTCGCCCGTAAAACCGAGCGCGCCCGCAAGGCCGGCGAGGATGGTACTTGCTGTCTGACGAGCCGGCGCGAGGACGAAAGCCGGTTTTACGGGATGAATTGGCCGCCGTCGTAGTCAAGTTTTTCCAATGATCGCGAGCCCGTTCGGACACATACAGGCAAAATGTATCACCGGAAAAGAAGAGCGGCTTTTTAAGCTCGGTTTGCAGCTCCGGTTCAGTTGACCTTAACGTTGCAAAAAATCCGTCGGCGTAAAGCGCTTCGCTCGCGAAAAACAGCGCGAACTGAGGGCGTGCTCACTTTTTTTGGACCTCACTTAGGGTGCACTAAGCTGCGGCCCAGAAAAAGTTCCGCGCGCCCTTATTTCATCGCTTTTTTCGCGTTTCCACTCGACGTTTTTTGCAACGTTAAGGTAGAGAAAGGGAAAACGGCTATGCTTATACCAAGAAGCTCACTTTTCGCTTTGGCATTGCTCATTGTAGTCGGTTGTGGCGCAGACTCGACGGAGCAAGACAACGCCGACGCGAGCACAGTCTCGGGCTCCGGAGGCACGTATACCGGTCATGCCGGTTCAGGCGGCTCGAGCGGTACCGGGCTGGCCGACCGAACAGGTAACGATGGCGCTATCGGCAATGCTGATTTACCGATCGACGCGGGTAATGACGGTTTTACGACGATAGCGGACAGCGGCGATTTTCCGTGGAGGAATGCGGACGGCGGTCGGAGGAATGCGGACGGCGGTCGGAACGCCGATGGCGGTCGGAATAGCGAGGGCGGACAACGTCCTGGTAGAGGTGAGACCGTCGCGTTGGAGGATACGCCGGCGGCGGTACAGGCCGCGATCAGCGCAGAGCTTGGGGACGCGTCTATCGAAGAGATCCAACAAGAGGATCAAGACGGAACCATCACCTATGAAGTCAGCGCCGAGGTTAACGGCTACGCTATTGAGATCACGATCGCCGCGGACGGAACGGTTATCAGCAGAGAGGAGGAGATCGACCCGGCCAGCTTACCCGCCGCGGTGCAGACCACGCTGACCGAACAAATAGCAGACGGGGAGGTGAGTCGGGCGACAAAAATTACCGAAAACGGGCAGATTGTATACGAGATCAGAGCCACATCCTCCGAAGGCAGACGGATCGGATTGACCATTGCCGGGGACGGAACACTCCAAGAGGGCGATCAGGGAAATTCGCCGAACCCGTCTGCGTGATCACGTAGCTTGAAGCGAGTTGCGTTCAGCGGTCGTCGGCGGTTTTGTCCCGGCCCGCGTCGGCGCCAGGGTAAGGATGGCGGTCCGTAACAGGTCGGACGAATAGTCCGGGGAGTTCACCTTAACGTCGCAAAAACTCCGTCGGCGTAAACCGCTTTCGCTCGCGAAAAATAGCGCGAACGAAGCGCGTGCTCACATTTATTGGACCTCACTTAGGGTGCACTAAGCTGCGGCAAAAAAAAGAGTTCCGCGCGCCCTTATCTCATCGCTTTTTTTGCGTTTCCGCTCGACGTTTTCTGCAACGTTAAGGTTCAATTTGAGTGGATCGGCGAGCCCCTGTTCCAAAAAGCACGCGCTCCGGCTCGAACCGTTCTATTTTACGCGCTTTAATAAAACCAGTAGCGCCGGTAGAACGACGACGCTTGCGAGCATGCTCAGACCGATCCCCACGCTTAGCAGCAGCCCCATGCTCTGCATCGCGCGGTATTCCGCGGCGGTTAGGGCGCCGAAGCCGATCATGGTTGTGAGCGACGCGACGATAACAGCGGCTCCGGTACCTTGAACCAAATCGCTTAGCCGGGCGCAGTCATTTCCAATCGCGCGGCTTTCGCGATAGCGATGAACCATGTGAGTCCCGGCGTCAAGACCGATGCCGAGCAACAACGGCAATGCCACGATATTCGCGAGATTAAAGCTTAAGCCCAGGGGCGGCATAACCGCGAGCATCCAGACCCACCCCAAAATGACCGGTAACAGGGCGAGCGACGCGTCCGCCGCGTTGCGGAATACCAAAAGTAAGGTCAGCGCGACAAGCACTGCGGAAAGTACGGCCGCTTGGATGAATCCGTCTATGACCAGCCGTTCATTTTGGTGAACGTTAACCGCTAATCCAGAGGCCTCGGGGTCGATAGCGAAGACGCTTCTGGTGAAACGTTCCGCGAAACCGGCGTCCCAAATATCCGCCGACGGATAAGCGTAAAGCGCCAATCGGCTGCCGTCCTTGGAAATAAAACGAGGGCGAAATATCCGCGGGATGTCCTCGGGAGCGTAGCTGCCTCGCCGGGCGACGGCCTGAGCCGTGGATAACGCTCGGTATAACAGCCCGGCGATCCGGCCCTCGACCCGATCGATAGCGCCAGCCTGTTCATTCGCGAGCCTTTCTATACTGTTGCCGAGCCGAAGAAGAGATGCGGAAACGCGGCGCGCCGGTTCTGCGTCTCGGCCCGCCTGGCCGAGGGCGAAAGCAACCTCATCGAGCGTGTCCCGCAAATCGGTTACAGCGGCGATAAGGCGCTTTGAATCAAACACGCCTTTGGTTTGTTTATGAGACGGGACTTCAACCCCAGATCGCTCGCCGAACAGCGCGACGGCTTCTGACAACGCCTTTCGCCTACCGTTGTCCAAAGGGGGAAGCATATCGGTCACGCTTTGAACCTGCGCGATCTCTTCGACCGTGCGCAGCCGGACCGCGAGCGCCCGGGCCGCCTGAAATGAGTCGACTTCGAAATTCGCGAAGACCGGGCCCATGCCTTTGAGATTCTCGATACGTCGTAAGGCGCGGACGCTCTCGGTTTGTTCCGGCAGAAAATTAAAAAAACGGCCGTCGAAGACGGGCCCGCGCACAATGATAGAAGTGATAGAAAAGACCAGCGCGACGCCGGCCAAGCCAAGCACCGCGCGGGGAACCCGAGCCACAAACGAGACCAATCGCACAAGCCCGGGCAATTCCGACGTGGGTGCCAATCCGTCGCGGGCAAAAAGCCGCATGAGCGAGGGAATTAGCATAAAAGTACAACACAACATCACGCCAATACCGATAACGGCTATCACTCCGAGCTCGGCGAAGGCGGTGAAATCGGTAAAGGATACGGTCATGAAGGCCAAGATCGTAGTCAACGCTCCGGTGCCGATGCCGGGCGAAGCCCGCAACAGCGCGCGTCTCATGGCTATCCGTTCACGGGGGTAATGCTGCTTGGCGACGACGGCGGCCAATTCATCCTGTAAAACCGGCACCGACCCTGGGGCGGTTCTATTCGAATCACCCCGGCGTCCTCGGCCCCGCGCGTCAGGTACAGCAAGTACCATCGTAGCCGGCCCTGCGGGCGCGCTTGGTTTTACCGGCGAATTGGCCGCCGACTTGTTTGAGGCCTGAACGCTTACTCTCATGGCGTTCGAGTTGTCTCCCGCGAGTCTCCGCTCTTCCCCGTAACGGTGGTTTAGATGAACTCCGAAATCAATTCCGAGTCCCAATAGGATCGATACGAAGCTAGAGGTGACCAAATTCAAGCCGCCATAGACAAGCTGGGCGAAGCCCAGGGTTATAATAATACCCGCCGTCAATGGAACCAACGTGAGTAACGCGTATCGAAGCGAGCGGAAGGAAAAGAGTAACAAAAGCAGGATTCCCAAAGCCGTCAATATCGAGGTCTTTCGCATACCCCGCTGCAAAATCGACAGCTCATCGGCGCTGAGCGCCGGATCGCCGGTCAGCTGCGCGCGGACGTCGGCCGCGCCAGCCGCGTCGAGCGCCTGGTCCCGAGCCGCTCGAATTCGCTCTACCAATTCGCTAAGATGCTTGCCTTCATCGCTAGCGAGGTCGGGAAACATCACGACCAAGTGAAGCCGTTCTTTTTCGTCCACGAGATAACCGCGATCATCGACTATATATTCGTGATTTGAATCGTCGAGCGCGACACCAGCCATGGCATTTAGATCAAAAAGTTCGGCTCCGCTCGAAAGCTCGCCCTCGAGCGCGTCGATCAAGTCAGCGAGCCGGTTCAATGCTTGTACGCCGGCGAATAGAGCGGCCGCGTTTGCTGCAACAACATTCGGGGCCGGTTCTTCCCGCGACTCCCCGTCAAGACCGGCCTGGATCTTTCGCTGAAGTACGCGAAACCATGCGTCGAGGCTTCCTCGTAATAAATCGGTACATTTGCCTTTACAGATATGCGCGAGATCTTTCAGCAAATCCGGACGGTGTAGAAAGATCAACTCGGCGAACTGCTCGGGACCGAATTGACCGAGCACGCGCGATTCAAGCCGGGAGATTTTTTCCAAGCGTGGAATAAGCTCGTCGACGACGCGTCTGCGCTGCTCAATGGAGCCCGATTCAATTACCAATACAAGGGTATCGGGCCGGCCGAAGCGTTCAAAAAATCGCTCCATCCTTTCCTGATGGGGCAATTCCCTGGATAGCAGATTGCGGCGAGACGTGCTCACTTCAAGCGGGCCGAACACGATTAGAAGCCCGCTCGCGGCCGCGGCCATGACCACTACCATCAGCGATAGCTTTGGATGGATAAAACCGAGCAGACAAAGCGAGCGAAGGATAGATTTGATTCTGCTATCGAAAACCCCGCGCGTCATCAAAGGCGCCCGGCTAGCCTTTCTTTAAGCGGGTGGTCCAGGCGAGCTCGTAGTTCCGGCCGCGCCAATCGAGGTCCCGCTTGATCATGCTGATCAGGACGAACGGCGCCATCAGCAGTACGGCCCACAAGATCCATTTGAGACGAAACGGAATAGCCGGCGCTCCCAGTCGTTTGTGCAGGTTCTCGGCGCTTAATCCGAACGCCAAAAAGGCGAGAAGCGCGATGAGCCCCGCCAAGAATTGGTTTTGCAAAAACGCAACGCCCAGCAGTATAAGCGCCGTAAAAAAACGCACCGCCTGTAATACCGCCGGCCAGGTAAAACTAATAGGCAGGCCGTTGCGCCAGAACATAAGCCATCGACGATAGACACGAAAGAACCTACTCAACGCGAGGTCGCTGGTAACGATATACAAAGGGTGGTTGATCATCAAATTGGCGTAGCCGGCCTTGTTCAGACAGGTACCGATATACATGTCATCTACCAGTTGCCCGGCGGCACAGCCCACCCCGCCGATCGCGTCCAGCGCCTTTCTTTGAAACACCATGATTTGCCCCATGATGAAGGGCAACTCGCCGTTTAATTTGCGGGCCGCCCAGGCCGCGATAGGAGCGTATAAACTGTTGAGCATCATGGCATACCCGACGTCTCCCGCGCTGCGCATATCGCCCACCACGACGACCGGCGCAAAGGCGCAGCCTACTTTAGGGCCGCCGTTGACCAGAGCTTCAACGCACCTACGTAGAACCTTCTTATCCGGCCGCGTATCTGAATCACCAAAGGCGATCAGCTCGCCGCGCGCTATACGTGATCCAACAATCATGGCGTTGAGCTTGCCGGTTCGGCCCTCGGGCGGGGGTCCGGCGATAACTATCTTGGCGATTCCTGGACGCCCGCTTTCCAGATGTTCCCGCACCGCGGCCAAGGCGTTTGGTAGGCCTTCGTCAGTCTCTTCATCAAAGACAAACAAGGTTTCGATTTCACCCGGGTAACCGTTGTCCAGCGCGGCTCGAAGATTTTCCAGTTGTCCGGGATCGATCCCGCGAATCGGCCGAATCATCGATATCGAAGGATATCGCGCGAGCCTTTGTGTCGGCTCCGGCGGCCGACTAATGGCGCGAGAGAAAATGATATGCCATGTAACTAAAGCGGCTAGAACAAAAAGCGCAAGGCAGGTGAGTATAGTGATTTCCATTGATCAGTCCTCCCATAACCGTACAGCGACGCAATGAAGCCGTACCAACCGATTGCCGTTCTGCTCCGCTAAATTGTGTAGACTGATTTTTTTGGTATTGCAACTTAACCTCACCGTTGTAAGAAACGTCCAGCGAAAGCGACCCAGATTGAGGGTTTTTCTCCTCGTCTAGGTGAAAGCCAGGGCCGAACGCGGCATGTGCCGCGCAAAGCAAATTGTAAATTTCCGACGTTATCTCGTTGCCGAATCCAAGCCTTTTTCTTATAAGACAGATGCTTGAGGCAAGCAACGGCAGCGGCCGGCGCGGCGGTGACACACGGCCTCGAGACCGGCGGCCATAAAAAATTCTTCGTCGAAGGGAGACTATAATGAAAGACGTCGTTATCGTAGCGGGAGCTAGAACTGCAATCGGAAATTTCAACGGAGCGCTGGAGAGCTTCGACCCGGTCGAGCTGGGTGTCTTCGCGCTCAAAAGCGCCATCGACAGAGCGGGCATTCAGCCGGAAACCATCCAGGAGGTCATCGCCGGGCACTGCAACCAGTCCTCGTCTGCCGGCAACAGCGGGCGGCATATCGCGTTGAGATCCGGGCTGAAGCCGGAATCAGCGGCGTTTACCGTTCATCAACAGTGCGCCTCTTCGATGCGCGCGGCCGAGCTCGTGGCCCAGGACATCCTGCTGGGCAAGATCGAGGTGGGAGCAGCCGTGGGCGTGGAAAGCATGACCAACACGCCGTATTACCTCTACGGCGCGCGCAAGGGATACCGGCTGGGAAACGGCGAGCAGATCGTGGATGGCCTGATGAAGGGCGGCTTGCTCTGTGAATTCGTGGGCTACCACATGGGGGTAACCGCCGAGAACATCGCCGGGATCTACGGTATCACCCGCGAGCAGCAGGACGAGTTCGCGCTGCTCAGCCACCAACGCGCGATCAAAGCGATTAAAAACGGTTGGTTTAAGGAGGAAATCGTTCCGGTGGAAATCAAGACCAAAAAGGGAACCGTTATCTTCGACACGGACGAGCACCCCATGGCTGACACCTCGCTGGAGAAGCTCGCCAAGCTGAGGCCGGCCTTTACCAAGGACGGTACCGTTACCGCCGGTAACGCCTCCAGCTTGAATGACGGCGCGTCAGCGCTGATCATGATGGACGCGGAGACAGCCAAGAAAAAGGGAATCAAGCCGCTTGTCCGAGTAGTGGCATCAGCGCCGGGCTCCGTGGAGCCGCGTATCATGGGTATGGGTGTGGTGAACGCGGTGCGTAACGCATTGCGGTTCGCCGGGCTCGAACAGAAAGACATCGACTACTTCGAGTTCAACGAGGCATTTGCGGCTCAGCTATTGGGTGTGAACCGGGAGCTCAAGGTGGATCTGGACCGTTTGAACGCGGTAGGTTCCGGCATTGCGCTCGGGCACCCGGTCGGTGCCACCGGAGCCCGGCTGATTCTGACCTTGATCCACGAGATGAAGCGTAGAGGCGTAAAGCGCGGCTGTGCTTCGCTCTGCGCCAGCGGCGGCCCGGCCCACGCTTTTATCGTCGAAACCGTGTAGACCTTACCGTTGTAAACCTTAACGTTACAAAAAACGTAACCGTTCAGGGGGGTACTGCTGTTTGACTACGACGGCGGCCAATTCATCCCGTAAAACCGGCTTTCGTCCTCGCGCCGG
>JAFGIB010000088.1 GCA_016929805.1 Deltaproteobacteria bacterium
TTCCTCCGCTCGTCTTTCGGGCGGGACGGCCCAATCTGCGGCGTCGCTCGCTCCTCGAAATAGCGCTGCTAGTCCTTCGTCGCGGCTTCTTGCACCTTGGACCGTCGCGCTCCGAAATATTCGGTCGGACCTTATTAAACCTTAACGTTGCAAAAAACGTCGAGCGGAAACGCGAAAAAAGCGATGAAATAAGGGTGCGCGGCACTTTTTTTGGGCCGCAGCTTAGTGCACCCTAAGTGAGGTCTAAAAAAAGTGAGCACACCCTTAGTTTGCGCTATTTTTTGCGAGCGAAGCGCTTTACGCCGACGGATTTTTTGCAACGTTAAGGTAAACACGCTCTTAGAACGCACAACCGGTAACGCTTATACCGTTTATTACTTCGGTACGACATACCAGCCCGGTAGGACAGTCGCTGTTAGTCCGGCAATCGAAATAGCAGCCGCGATTAACACAATTGGTAGATCTGGAATAGCCAAAATTTGGGCAATCGGAATTCCGCTCGCACATCAAAACACATCCCCAACGGCTTTCCGAACCTTCTTGTCTATTCCACACGCACCACTCTTTATCGCTGCAATAACACAAGTCCGTTCCAAGAACGCAGGCCCAGTCGGGGTCGCACGTCCTAAAGCGGCAATTGGCACCACAGCCGTCAAAATCGTATCTGTTACCGTCGTCGCATTGTTCGCCGCCTTCGATGATGCCGTTTCCGCATTTCGGTACGTATGCGCATTCGTTGGAAGCGCATACCTCGTCGTCCTCGCAATCGCTGTTCACGAAACACTCGACGCATATTCGTTTTTCTGGCTCGCAGATCGGTGTCGGAAAACTGCAATGACGGTCTTCCAGGCATTCGACACATTCTCCCGACGGGGCGCAAATACCGTCGTCATTGACTCCACAAGACGCACCTTCGTCTATCGCCGTCGCGCATTTACCATTTTTGCAGACCGCCTTTTTACACGCTTCTGTGGTGCTGCAATCGCCGTCGACAACGCAATCGGGAACGACCACGCACGCGCCGATATCGCCGTTGCATTGATCGGCACTGGGACATACGTCGTAAAGCTTAAAAACGAGACCGTCGTCAGCACATATCTCAAGGTTATTACCATTACAAAAGTAGTCTTGCCGCGGAATACACTCGGCACAGGTTTTGACGGCCAAGCCTATCAAGCAGTGTTGTCGGCTTTTACAGCGTTGCTGCGATACGGAAAGCGCGTTTACGCCGCATTCATGCATCGTATCGTCCACGCAAATCGATCGCTCGGTAATGCCCGAACACGGTGTAGACTCGTATATGCACCTGCCGGGCTGGCTCGGGTTCGAATCGTCACAGACTTCGCCTTCGCGGCAGGGGACCGCGGAAACCCAAACGCCGTCGCGGCAGACTTGACGTTCAGCGCTTTCGCTGGCAACACAGCGCAAGGCGCCTTCCTCTATACAGTGTTCAGCTTGGTTCGGGCCGGTGTCACCACCGCCGGCCGAAAAATTCGGTTCGCTGTCGTTCGGCTCGTCGTTTTCACTATCAGGCATTGACTCTGCTTCCGACAAAGAATCGGGGACAGTAGAATCCCGCTCCGGTGTGGATTTCAAACCGTTCGCAACGTCTTCGTCATTCTCCTCTGGCGGGCCTTCTTGCTCGTCGTCGTCCAACGACTTCAGCTTGGTGCAACTCGATAGATAGGCTATTACTACAAACGCGCAGACGGTAAACACGACATAAGGATAGATACTTTTACAATTGCAGATAGTCATTTCTTCCCCTTTAGGACATTACTCGAACTCAATCGAGTAAATCGGAATCCTTTATGCGCTGACGTGGCAAAGTTGTCAATCGGATTTTATCAGGGAAAGTCTTCCCGTTGATGTAGTCCTTTAAGTATCCAAGACTCCGTCGGCGTGAACCGCTTCGCTCGCGGAAAAAAGCGCGCGCTAAAGGCGTTCTCACTTTTTTGTCCTCACTTAGGGCGCACTAAGCCGCAGTCTAAAAAAAGCTTCGCTCGCCCTTGTTTCATCGCTTGTTAGCGTTTCCGCTCGACGTCGTTTGTAACGTTAAGGTAGTCTCAGATCGGGGACGGATGAAAAATTTTTAACTGCCTAAGATTCAGTCGACACAGCGATTCCTACCGTTGTTGGTTTTGTACCCGATAAGGAAAATCTAAGCTCGTTCGAGTCTGCTATGAGATGGTTTTTCAGAAGATAAAAAAGACAATCCCTTAGCATTTCGATTTTTAAATTAGCTAAGCAAATGCCGTACCAAATCACGATTGGATCGAAATGAGTCGTAAAAAAGCATTTTTACCGGTATAAACAGATAATGAGACCTGATAGGCCGATCGGAGATCGTGGCCAGAATTTGATCGCGGCAACACCTCGCGAGCAGGATTTGCCCAGCGGAGCCGGAGAAAACGCCGGCCAGTGCGAAATCAAGGATTTTTACTAAGGCCTCGGATCAAAAAAAGTAAGCGTTCAGGGGTCAAACAAGTCGGCGGCCAATTCGCCCGTTAAACCGAGCGCGCCCGAAGGGCCGGCGAGAACGGTACTTGCTGTACCTGACGGGCCGGCGCGAGGACGAACGCGGGTTTTACGGGATGAATCGGCCGCCGTCGTAGCCAAACCGCAGTACCCCCCTGAACAGTTACCAAAAAAAACGCCCGTTTCGATCGGGACGGTGGTAATTAGCGACAATATGGCAAACCTAAATCGACACGCTTTGATATGACCACGAGGCCCGTATCTAGACGAGAAAGATTCTTCAACCGGCTCGCCGGGTTTCAGTACCACCGGCCGCTCGTCGTGGTCTTGATCGCTTTCGCTCTTGCCGGCTCGGCGGTTCCTTTGGTGCTTAGGCTCGGGATCAAGACCGGCTTTGCCGCCTTGCTGCCTCGGGAAAAACCGAGCGTCAAGGATCTCGAAGCCGCAGGGGACAGAATCGGCGGGCTGACCACGCTCACCGTCGCGGTGCAATCGGAAGATCGCGAGGCCATGCAGCGCTTTGCCAAGGCGTTGGTATCGCGTTTACAGGGGATGAAGATCAGTACCGTTCGCAGCGTGGAATGGAACATCGCTTCTTATGAGGATTTTGTATACGCCCACCGCCACCTTTATGCGGAACTACAGGATTTGAAGCAAATACGAGCGCAACTCGAGGAACGATTGGAGTTCGAGCGCGCCAGAGCCAATCCGCTTTATGTCGATCTGCTCGACGAGCCGCCGCCCGAGCCGGAGGAGCTGATCGAGCGAATGCGACAAAAGGGCGACAAGGCGCGCGAGAAGCTGAAGAAGTATCCCGGTGGATTCTACATCCATCCGGAACGGGGGTTTTTGGCGATTTTTCTCCGCACCGATATCGAGGAGGGAGACGCGTTACGCGCGGAAAAGCTGATCGCAAGCGTCAGCCGCGAGGTCACACGGCTCGGACCGAAAGAATACGCCTCTGATCTACGCGTTGAATACGGGGGCGATTTGCTGTCGGTACGCGAGGAGCACAGCGCGATTAAGAACGAGCTACTGCTCGCCACCTCGATAACGATTCTTTTGGTACTGGCCTCTATTTACCTCTTTTTCCTAAGGTTTCGCTCGATTCCGCTCTTGGGCCTCGCGCTCGCGGTCCCGGTTATCCTGACCTTTGGTTTTGCCGAGCTCACGGTCGACTATCTCAATACCTCGACCGCCTTTTTGGGAAGCATCGTCATCGGTAACGGCGTCAATCCCAATATCATTTGGCTGGCGCGCTATTTCGAACAAAGGCGCCGCGGTAGCCGTGTTGCCGAGGCGCTGGCCGCCTCTCATCACGGCACCTGGGCCGCCACCCTGGTAGCGTCCCTGGCCGCGGGTATCGCCTATGCCTCCTTGGTGCTCACCGATTTTCGCGGCTTTCGAGACTTCGGCATCATCGGCGGCGTCGGCATGCTGTTGTGCTGGGTGAGCGCCCTGGGTCTTTTGCCCGCTCTCACCGTGCTTTCCGAACGCTTGCGCCCGATGAAATTCGGACCGACCTCGCGCTATTCCGGGCTCTACAGCCGGGTGTTCTTCCGATTGCTGGTCAAGGCGCCGGGCTCGATTCTCGTTTTATCCTTACTATTATGCGTCGCCGGGCTCGGTTTGATCGCTTACGCCATCTACTTGGACCCCATCGAGTACGATTTTCGCAACCTGCGGTCCGAGGAGCGGATCGTCTCGCGCTCGCGTGTGATCAATCGCTACGCGGGAGAAATCGTGGGTCGCTCGGGCTCGGGAAACACCATTGTCGTGATGTTGCCCGAGCGCAATCAAACAGCGTCCGTCGAGGCGCAACTCGAGCAAAGGCGCGACCTTCAAAAGGCTCCCATCGGGCCGGTTCGCAGCATCGACGATCTATTGCCGAAAGAGCAGGCGGAAAAAATCCCCGTGCTCGCGGATATTCGCAAGCTCTTGCTAGAAATGCGACCGTATGCGAACGACAAGCAGCGAAAGCTGATCGACGAACACATCCCGGCGGAAAAGATCGAGCGACTTAAGGACAAGGACCTTCCCGAGGATATCGCCCGCCGCTTTACCGAGCGCGACGGGACGCGGGGGCGGATTCTGTTTGTCGAGCCCGAGAAAGACAAATCCACCTGGGACGGCCGTTATTTGGTGCAATGGACCAAAGCGCTACGGCAAATCAGGCTCGACGACGGAACCCGCCCGCCTCTGGCGGGACGCGCGCCGGTTTTCGCGGATATGATCGAGGTCGTTTGGACCGATGGTCCCAAAGCGATCGTCTTGGCTCTTTCGGCCACGACCCTGCTTTTGATTTTTAGCTTTCCCACGGCGTTTCAGCGCCTGCTCACGCTCGGGGCGCTGTTGCTCGGCATCGTCTGGATGGCCGGTACCATGGCGCTTTTGGGCGTAAAGCTGAATTTTTTAAACTTCGTGGCTTTTCCGATTACCTTCGGTAACGGCGCGGATTACGGCGTAAACGTGATGCGCCGCTATTGCAGCGAGCTCGGCTCCGCCGGCAGCGCCCAGGCCGTACGCTCGGCCGTGCTGGAGTCGGGCGGAGCGGTGGTGCTCTGTTCTCTGACCACGATAATCGGATATTCGTCGCTCTATGTCAGCGCCAACCGCGCCCTTAACTCCTTTGGTCTCGCCATGGCGATCAGCGAGGTCACCTGTTTAGCGGCGGCGGTTTTGGTCATGCCGGCGCTGCTCTTGCTGCTTTCCAAACGAGCACGTGAGGGGACGGATCTAAAAAATGAAAGAAGAGATTCTATTCAATCTATCGGGAAGTCGAGGACTTGATGGGGTGAAGCGGTAGATCCGTGCGATGAGTTCCGATGATGAGCCGAGCGTTGCTTCGCGCTATTGGATCCGATTTTCGCGAATGTAGCGTTAGCGGGAAAAATTTCTGATCGATCTCATTTTTTTTAAAATCAGATCAAAAAACGTGCTAGAAGCGGTGTTACGAATTAAAAATTCGTAATCACACGAACGATACGGACGAAACGCCTGGCGACGAATCGAGCCTGCTTCTGACCTTTAAGAAGAAGGATAAACGCGCTTCGGGCTTACGCCGAGAGGTCCTGTCCCGTTCTAGGCTCTGAATCTTTCGAGACTACTGTCAAAAACGGATACTTTATTTTTGAGGAAGACATGAAGATGAACCCGAGCGTTGCTTATATAAAGGGTCTGGTCATCGCTACTATTCTCTTGCTCGAATCAGCGGTGGTGGCCCAAGAAAAAGACCAACCCACGCCGGAGTCGAAGCCAGAATAAGCTCCGGCGCAAACCCCGAATCCGCCCGCGGTTGACACGCCGGAACAACCGGAACAAAAAGAACAACCCGGACCCGCGTCCGCGATCGAACCCGCGACACAGCCCGCGGCACAGCCAGAGAAGGCAACCCCGGCGCCGGCCGCGCTACAACCAAAGCCGGAAGCCGCCATGCGACAGAAATCGCCGGTCGCTCTCGCGCCCAAAGCTATCGTAAAGGGGCGAGAAGAGCCAACCGATTTGGGAGAGATCACGGTATATGGTAAAGCGATAACCGGCCCCACCAAAGAGACCGACGACACCGTGTATACCGGAACCGAAGTGACCCGCGAGGGCATAGAGATCGCGGGAAGCAAGGGCGCGATTAGCGTGTATAACGCCGCGGACGTCGTGCCCGGGCTCAGCGTGGAGAGAACCGACCCCTACGGCCTGGAGACCGAGCAGGCCAATCTGCGGGTTCGCGGGGTGCGTGGCAGCATGGGATCGATAACGGTCGAAGGGGTCCCGAACTGGGGAGGAAACCCCATTGGGCCGAGGGACTATCTGTACGACACCGAAAACCTAGAAACTATAGCGGTGTACAAGGGCGCGGTGCCGGTTGATCTCGGTACCGGAACCGGGGGGCGGGGGGGTTTGATCGAGTTGAGGCCTAGCTGGCCGGCGCGACAGCCCGGTGGCACGATCGGGATGGGTTTGGGTCTCTACGACTACTTCCGCGGTTATTACCGGCTAGACTCGGGGGTGTTGCCTTTTACCGGGACAAGCGCATTGCTTTCCTATTCGTATACCAACGCGGATAAATGGAAAGGGCCGGGTACGCTCGGCCCGCGCAACAACGCCAACCTTATGCTGCGGCAACCGGCGTGGGGGAAAGACGAGGTCAAGGCGTGGCTCAACTTCAACGATTTCGAGCAAAACCTATACCGCTATCTTAGCTATGAGCAGACCCGGGATCTGGACGCCAACTACGAGAAGGATTATTACGCACGTCTGACCGGCCGGCGGGATCAGGATATCTACTACTACGGCAACAACCGCGCGGCGTTGACCAACGTCGATGCTTTGGCGATAGCGCCCGTTACCATTGACCGTACCTATCAACTCTCCTTCAAACCATACATTTCAGTAGAGGACTCGAACATCTGGGAAGGCTCCGAGGCGCAGGGCGGCGCGGTCTCCAGACGGCTGAGGGATTTTTTTCGTCTGGGTCTGATTTCCGAGGTCCACGCGGGGTTTACGCCGGGCGATTTCTCATTGCAGGTCGTGCTCGGTTACCTGGTCGAGGGCAGCGACTTGTCGGTCAACACCAAAAACTATGATCCGTCGACCGCCGATTACCTGGGATGGGGCAATTACGGCGAAAGCGAGGATATCGGTATGCAGCACAGTCCCTACCTCAAGTTCGCCGCTAATGTGTTCGACCTTAGCGTGCAGGCGGGGCTTAAGTATTTCTACTATACCGACCCGAGCAGCACCGGATTTCGTTACAACAGGCAAGCCGAGCGGCTGGACCGCGATCCCGGCATGGACCGGGAATCCAGAAGTTACGACGGCGTTTTTCCGTCCTTTGGGGCTGGCTATCAATTCCTACCCGAGCTAAATCTCTACGGTAGCCATGGAAGGAATTTCGTCCGCCCCTATTCCTACCAGCCGCTATTAAAGCTCTATAACCAGTTGCCGGACCGCTTCGAGGAAGCGGACGTGACCTTGAACGACATGTTCGAAGGGTACACGATGGAGACCTCGGACAACTTTGATCTCGGAGCGCGGTTGACCACCGAATGGTTTGCTTTGGCGCCGACCTTGTTTTTTTCGCTGCACAGGAACCTGTTGACCTCGGTCTACGACCCCCGGGTGGAACTAGACTACAGCCAAAACGTGGGCAAGGCGACGGGTTACGGTTTCGAGCTGGAGGCAAACCTTTTTCTCGGCGAGGTGGTGAAGTCTTCGTCAATCCGACCTATACACACCTCACCTATGACGAGGATCTGGTCTTCCAGGGCAACACCATCGAGACCAAAGATAACCAGGTGGTCGATACGCCGCAGTGGTTGCTGAAAGCCGGCCTCATGCTGGCCTATAAGGGGTGAGAAGCCATGCTGGTCGGCAAATATCTGAGTGAACGGTTCGGAGACGTGGAGCACCAGGAAAAGATCGACGGGCACTTCGTCACCGATGCCGGCCTGAGCTACGCGTTTCGCGATACGCCCATCGCCCAAGAGCTGAAGTTCGCTTTGCAGATTCAGAACCTTTTCGATTCCCGATACGTTTCCGTTATTTCCTTTAGCGACTACAACCGGGCGGGCAGCACCGGATACCGTGTAGGCGCCCCCTTCACCGCGATGCTGAAAGCGTCGGCCCAGCTTTAAAAGTGTTCATCGGTACGAACCTCGCGCATCGCTCGCATTTCGCCCGTCGCGGATGGGCTGCCGCGGCACACGGGCGGTCATTCTCGAACCCTTGAGACCTATAATGAAAATCATCGAATCAAACGGGGTTGGCCGGCGTTCCCGGTCGAGCGCCGGTATTATTACCGCTATCATCGCCTTGGGTGTCTGGATCGATTCGGCGCCCGTCGCGGCGAAATCGTCGATGTCCGAGTACCAGAGATGGGCTGTCTGCAAATCGATCCCCGGTCACTCACCGCGAACCGTGTTGTTGCGATCTTACTAAATTGTAATCTAGAGTGTGACAACGACGCCAGTATTGGTGTCGAAAAAAGCAAAATGGTTTTCTCATCTTTCGGCCGTCTTTAACCTGATCCGATTCCGCGAAATCCTCAAAATAGCTTTGCTATTCCTCCGGTTTCGCAAAATCGGCTCAAGGTAAACCTTAACGTTGCAAAAAACGTCGAGCGGAAACGCGAAAAAAGCGATGAAATAAGGGCGCGCGGAACTTATTTTGGACCGCAGCTTAGTGCACCCTAAGTGAGGTCCAAAAATAGTGAGCACGCCCTTAGTTCGCGCTATTTTTCGCGAGCGAAGCGGTTTACGCCGACGGATTTTTTGCAACGTTAAGGTAAA
>JAFGIB010000006.1 GCA_016929805.1 Deltaproteobacteria bacterium
CCTAAGTGAGGTCCAAAAAAAGTGAGCACACCCTTAGTTCGCGCTATTTTTCGCGAGCGAAGCGCTTTACGCCGACGGATTTTTTGCGACGTTAAGGTAAACAAATCGTTAATAACACATCGTAATTTGCCGATCTGTCGCCGCCGGCCGGCATTCGTTGTTAAAACGCCACAGATAGCTTCTTGCCCGACTTTTCGAAACGGAATCCTCACACGGGAATAACTGCCCGAATACTAAAAAAGAGTAGCCTTGATCGAGTCTAAAGCTACTTTTACAGACTGTGGCGAATAAGCAGAGAAAGAGACTTGGGTTTAGACGGTCGATTTTTCGTATGCGCTGTCAGAGTCGCTGTCGCCATGTCTCAGGGTCTCGCTTGCCGTGCATAACAGCCACGATAACAATCGCGTCGTCGTACTCTCGATAAAAAACCATATACGGGAATCGTTTCAATAGTACACGTCGAGTCTCGCGTAGTACTACCGGATAGGATTTTGGTTTCTCGCGCAAGGAGTTAATCACTTGTTCCAACGCCTCTCGAAAATCGCGTCCGAGACCCGGTCTCTGATTCTCGTACCATCGGTAAGCGGCGAGCGCGTCCATTCGCGCCTCGGGGCGCAAAATAATTGGTTTCATGATCAGCGGTCGCCGGTCATTTCTTTACGAACCTGTTCCCACGGAACTCCCGTAGGACCCTCCTGGTCTAGGCGATCGAGCCGACGGTCAAGCTCCTCGCGTTGTCGATCCGTAAGGGGAAGCTCTTCTTGATCGCGATTTAGCAGTTCCCAGAGACGCTCAAGGAGATCTAGGCGCTCATCCCGAGTGAGTTGTTCAATGTCTATCGTCGCGGTCTTGGCCATAACTACATTATTCCACAGCCAACGCATCTAAACCATAGATCAGAGGGGACGAAGGCAAAAAACGAAAAAAGATTTATTGTGAAAGGGGATTTTGGGCAGCTAGTTGCATAAAGCGAGTTTAGATGGAAAAAAGATTGGAGATAAAAACTCGTTTGCGTTTTTTGCCTCCGTCCCCTCTATTCAACATTGTCAACATTCGGAAGACTCCGTCACTACTTAGCAATCCGGTCGATGGGTACTTCGGGCGAAACGAACGCAGGGGGTAGCGGCGGCGTTTAGCCAATTGCTGACGATATCAGCGAAGTGAGCGAGGCGAGCAAGGGAGTACCCCTTACGTTCTCTCTTTACATACTTACGACAAAGCTATAAATTCTTCCGATTCGTCGGAGGCTCGAAACGACTAAAAGCTCGAATAAGCTAACAGATTTTCTCTGGCGCATCGAATCTATGGAGAGAATATGCCTAAAACGACCATGATATCTGAAATTATGTCACGAAATGTCATTTACCTTAACGAGGAAGACAACCTGACCCGTATCGTCGAGGGAATGAAACGGTACAACCTAAGGCACCTTCCGGTGGTTTCCGAAGGAAAGCTCGTCGGTTTGATAAGCCACCGGGATATGCTGAAACTAGCAACCAGTTCTCTTGTTTCCGATTCGGCCGTGGGGAAGGCAATGCAAGAAGAACTGAACGAACGCACGGAGGTCGAAAAGGTGATGACAAAGAATCCAACCGCTATTCGCCCCGAAACGACCGTAAGGGATGCCGCCCAGATAATGCTCGAAAACAAGTTCGGCTGCCTTCCGGTTGTCACCGAAGACATGACTATCGTCGGTATCGTAACCGAGTACGATCTGCTAAAGTTTCTTATAGATTCCTATTCGTAGGTTATCGCTTTTGCCGATTCTCCCTACGGCGACGAGATCGCGCCGCCATTCCCCACGACCGCAATCCTAAGAGCGCGTCTTGTGTATCTCGTTCCATTTTATCTACGGCACTGTTGCTCTCCGCCGCCATTCTCCATGACTGCGATCCAATTTTTCCGGAATGCGGAGTACAGCGAAACCGAGCTTTTCCCCGCCGCCATTCTCAATGACCGCAATAGGTCGACGGGCGCAGGCAAGGCGATTGCAGTTGTGCGGAGTCAGAGGGGACGGAGGCAAAAAACGAAAAAAGATTTATTGTGAAAGGGGATTTTGGTCAGCTAGTTGCATAAAGCGAGTTTAGATGGAAAAAAGATTGGAGATAAAAACTTGTTTGCGTTTTTTGCCTCCGTCCCCTCTATTCTTCCTGCTACGGCGCATAATCTCGCGAAGAAGAAAGTTTATACCTTGAGGTATTGATTTAGGAGAATGGTATCAGAGTGCCTAATTACACCATTTTATTCGTTGTTGGTCATTCGTTCGGATGAAATACTTATCCGTCGTAAAGCATATCTTGTTCTTTTTAGTCTCAGACACCGAAAGATTGCAGAATGGTTAAAGCATCATTAAAATTGGCAAACGGGACTCAAGTCACCCTCGAAGGCGAGCCGACGGAGGTACAGAAACTATTACAGCTCTATAACGAGACATCGTACTCGACACCAGCGACAAGAAAGCAAGAAGACTCGACGAAGAAACCCAAAAGGAAGGCGGGTAAGGGGAAACATATCGATGCCGATGAGACCGCGAAGGAGATCCCGGTTGCCGACATCGTGAATGCAATAAAGGGCTGCGACGAGGCGGAGAGCATCGAAGCGAACATCTTGGATCGAGTAAGCCAAGTCGACCGGGTGCTTCTGCCTTTATACGTAGCCCATGAACACATTGATGAAAGACTCACATTGACGTCCGGTGAAGTCGCCACGGTACTCAGCGATCTCCGTGTCCCTCTGGCGCAGCCCAATGTCTCTCGTACGCTTTCAGTAATGGCATCGAAGTACGTTATGGGAGACAAAGCACGAAAGGGAGGCAGGACCGTTCGGTACAAACTCAACCGGCGCGGTATAAGTTACATAAATTCTGTTATCGCTGGCGACGGAAATGAAAAGCAGAAGTGAATTCGCTGGACAGCTTGCTACTCTTGAAAAGACCCACGTAGAAAGGGCGATAGCGTTCCTATGGTACTACCAACAAAGCCAGGAATTCGAAGAGCGAACAACGTCTGAGCTTGCAGCCGACCTACAAGACGAGGGCTTTCCCAAGCCCAACGTGACACGGCTGCAGAATGACTTGCGTCGAAGTAGATTCACGACCAAAGGCAGACGCAAGGGAACGTTTCAACTTGACGTTCGCCGGTTGTCGACATTGAACGAACAATACTCCGACTTACTCGATATCCGAGATGTGGAGGTGAGTGACGCTGTCTTACCAGCAGAGATGGTAGCAGGCACCCGCCTGTATTTGGAGCGGATTGTTCACCAAATAAATGGTAGTTATGATTACGGTTTTTATGACGCCTGCGGAGCGCTTTGTCGTCGATTGATGGAGTCACTGATTATAGAGGTCTACATCCATCAGGGGCGCCAAGCCCAAATCCAGAATGATGGGGTATTCAAGATGCTCGATGGTTTAATCAAGGTGATCACGACCGATACGGATATTACGTTGCGGCGAGATTCCCGGAGAACCATGTCGGACATAAAGTCAATGGGGGACACTGCGGCTCACGACCGCGTATACCTTACGAAACAACAAGATATAGACGACGTCAAAGCGCAGTACCGGAGAATGATTGAGGAACTGCTCACTCTTTCTGGAATTTTGAAAACAACAAAGTGATTATACCGCAATAAGCGTCCAAACTCAGGGACCTCATCAGGCCCTCTGAGAAATCCCTAGTAATATCAAACACTTAACTGGTGGAGGCGGCGGGAGTCGAACCCGCGTCCGAAAGTGTTCCACGGTGGCCTCTACGTGCGTATTCCGCGTTTTGGTTTCACCGCGATTTGCGCCCGCGGACGGGCTCAGGCCGCAGCTAGCAACCAAAAGTTTCGCCGGCCTCCCAGGTTGCGGGGATTAGGCTAGCCAGTTCAATCCACGCCTCCGCGAAAAGCACCGGCGGGCTTTTTCGCTTCGACGGCTCCCTTGGCTTATTTAGGCCGCGAGAGCGACTGCGTTATCGTTGGCAGTTGTTTTTTCCTTGAGGTTTTTACGTCGTCCCAAGGTCGACGGACACGCAACCAACGCTTCTTCACCCCCGTCGAAACCGTGGCGCCCCCATTGGCGACACCGTTCAAGTCTAAAGCCATAACAAAAAAAGGCAAGTCGTAAAAAAAACGAGCATCCGGATGGCGCTCTTGCGCTTTATCCTCTAAGACAAGCGCATGGATAAAAATACGCCCTTGCTCGATAAAAAAGCGGCAGTTCAAAAGCTGCTCTGCAAGGGAAATGTGTTTCTACATCTTGATCCGAGAAAAAGCGGCGTTGTCGTTCCGGACCTGCTAAGGAATCAGCTCCAGTTGGTGCTGCAAATCGGTTACGATTTGCCGATTCGGATTCCGGATTTGGTCGTCGATGATACGGGTGTTTCCGCTACGCTTTCGTTCCATCGTTCGCCTTTCACCTGTCGGGTTCCGTGGGATTCACTTTTCGCCTTGGTTGGCGACGATGGACGCGGAATGGTTTGGTTGGGCGATATGCCCGCGGAAATCGTTGCGGAAATAGAAAGCGAGGCGCAACGAAAGGAGCTGAAAGAAATCGCCGATGCGTTGAGGGCGAAAGATCTGGCTTTAAAGAATGGGAAGAATGGGAAAAACGGCGTTAACGATAGTGGAGGTGCTCGGTTTGCAAGCTCGAGCGGTAAAACAAGGAATCAACTATCTGAGACTACAGAGCGTTCAACACGGAGCGCTGAATCGTCAAGAATTCAAATAAACGCGTCCACAAAATCGGGGTCGCCTGGCGCCGGGACGAAAAACCATAGCGACAAGCGTCGTCGGAGCCGCGGTAACGCCGTGAAAAAACCTATCGAGCTACCGCCTTACCTGCGGGTCGTTAAGTAGCTTACTCTTTTCGGCTGCTCGAAGGTGGCGGCTTGAGACCGTACTTTTCCATTTTGTAGATCAACGCTCTACGCGAAATACCAAGCTGCTTGGCAGTATGCGTCTGGTTGTAGTTGTTGTCCGCAAGCGTCTTGATGATGGCATCGCGTTCGACCGAACCGACGTGCCGACGCAGTTGACCCCTGCCGGCGCCGTCGTCGGTGGCGCCGCCCGGTAGGTGTTCCGCTAAAATCTCGCCACCATCGGCCAAGCGTACGGCACGTTCGATAGCGTTACGTAACTCTAAAACGTTGCCGGGCCAGGTGTAGTTCCGCATTTTTTCCACCGCTCCGATCGATAATTTCACCTGCGAGTCTCTAGTAAACTGCGCGGCGAAGTTTCTCGCCAACGGGACGATGCTTTCGGCTCGCATTCGCAACGCGGGTATACCGATTCGCACGACGGCGATTTTGGCGTAAAGGTCGGGTATAAAGGCTCCAACGCTACTCAACGCCATGAGGTCGCGGTGGGTGGTCGAGATCAGACCGATAGGTCCGATATCACCGCGATTGAGAAGTGCCAATAATCTTCTCTGCCCCACGACGGGTAGATCACCGATCTCGTCTAATAATAGAGAGCCACCAGCCGCTTTTATCGCCGAGCAACCAGCGATATCGCCGTTTTCGTCACCAAATGACGCGATCACCGCCGCTTGGTCGACGAGAGCGGCGCACGATACCATGACGAAAGGACCTTTCGACCTCGAGCTGCGGTCGTGTAAGAGCCGAGCGTAAAAACGTTTACCGCTGTTCGGTTCTCCAACTAAAAGTACCGGTTGGTTTTGTTTTGCGGCCTCTGTGATGTCCTCCACGACCAGCTTTGTGGAGGGAGAATGGATCGAAGGCTCCGACGGTTCCGGCGCGGCTTGCACCGGTCGTCCAACGACATCGCCCTCTCGAATCGAAACCGCAAGCGCGTCCCTAGCCGCGCGCAATAGTCTCTGTGCGCTGTCACCATCGTCCGGCGCTATCGCGAGACCGGCCGCCGTGCCCGAGGACCCGGAGGTCGAAAGCAACCTTTTCACAACCGCTTTTGCGATGCTCAAGGGAGTGTCTGGAAGTAAAAACTCGATTTCGTCGTGGGCATAAGTACCGACGACATCGCCACCGCGAAAGGAATTGAGCGCGACGCTGGCCACGTTCGAACCGTCTCCTGATCGGGCCTTTATCATGACCAGACAGGTCGGCTGCCCCCTCAGTTTGGCTCGCGCGAGCTCTTCCGCAAGCCGTTCACAGAACTCCGGATGGGTGAGCGAACGCCTACCCTGTGCGATCGGCGCCACGGTAATACTAACGATCAATGTCGCCGGCCCGACGCGTATTTCGTCTCCTGGACGTACGATAACCGATTCGGTAACGGGCTCGCCGTTGATAAATATGCTGTCGTTATTGTTCAGAACACGCAGCGTTATTTCTCTGCCGGTCCATAAAAACGCCGCGTGTTGATCACCTATGCTCGTGTCGTCAATAACAATGTTTGCTTCCTTACCGCTTCCAAGCGTGAGTTCGTAGTCAAGCAGTAAGTCAACTATCCAACTCTGATCGTTATGTCGCACTAGAACAAAGGCGCGAAGTTCACCACCTTCAATGTTCTGCTGCATGTCTTTATTCTCGTTGCTGTTGATTAGTGAGTGTTCCCTTTATAGCCCAATGTAACGCAAGCTGCAGTTAAGAACTTCGTTATTTGTGTCTTTCTTCTCGTATTTGTCTCTTCTGCAGAAACAACATGTATATCATAAATAAATTGTATTATATGTGCAAATAACGTTCATTGACCACTCTTATTTTTTACCTTTTTATCGTTATTTACTTTTTTAGTATAATTTATTTTTTTTCTTTTTGTCTCGGGGCCAGGTCGTTGTTGTTCTTTCGATCGATACCAACCGTTCTGAGCGCTAGCCCTGCAATGATCAGAAACGACACGTTTGTTTCTCGGAAGAACCGCGGTTAGAGCTGACGGGGGCGTCGCATGGATTCTGAATTTTTTGCACGGGGGTAGCCCGACGCCCGTAATCCGTGCTACGCCTTTTAACTTTCCGCTGAGTTTGGCGCGCGTGACCGATCGACCGATCAATACAGTTGGCGTCTCGGACGATACGACGATGAAGGGAATCGTCGACGAGGAAGAAAACGTTTTAAGACGCGTGCAGCGCAATCTCGCATCCCGCTCGTTTGGTAGAACGGGACGGGTCGATTATGACGACGAGCTGATTGCGTTGCGGGATGAAATCGGAGAAGCGCGGCTGGAGGATGTACCCGCGCTGGTGGCTCAAATGGAACGTCTCCAAGCCGTAGCCGCGCGTCGAGCCGAGGTGATTAACGGCCAGGTTGACGTCGCGTCGCCCTATTTCGGGCGTATCGTGCTTCAGGAAAGAGACCGCAAACGAGAGGTTCTTATCGGTCGCGCGACCTATCTTGACTCTCGCGTCGGCGTGCACATTGTAGACTGGCGCGAAGCGCCGGTTAGCCGTCTTTACTATTGCTACGATGAAGGGGACGACTACGAAGAGGTTTTCGGCTCCGTCCCGATTGAAGGAGAGATGTTAGTGAGGCGCAACCTCACCATCACCGAGGGGGTTCTAAGGCGTATCAGTACGCCGCAAGGGACATTTGTCCGCAAACGGGATAACAACTGGTCGCGTGTCAACGACAATGCTGTAGAGCTGCGAGGCGGTCAAGGAGCCGCGCTTCGTCCCGAGCAGCACCATCGACCGGGAAAGCTTGGCCTGCAGCTCGACGGAGACGGTCGTGAGGATAAGCATTTACAAGAGATCGCCGCTCTGATCGATCCGCGCCAGTTCCAATTGATCACTTCGCCGGAAACGGGTTTGGTGGTGATTCAAGGGGGTGCGGGCAGCGGGAAGACCACGGTCGGCCTACATCGCATGGCCTATCTCGCGTATCAGCTTCCGAAACGCTTTCGACCGGACGCGATGCTTGTGGTCACCTTCAACGACGCGCTCGCGCGCTATGTTTCGCGCGTGTTGCCGGCGTTGGGAGTCAACGGCGTACAGGTAACCACCTATCAGAAATGGGGGCAAAAACGCCGGATTCAACAAGTCCCCGGCTTGCCCACGCGCTGTACGACCGAAACCCCGGAAACCGTGGTGCGACTGAAAAAACACCCGGCTATTTTGTCTATTATTGACGATTGGATCGCGCAGGTCGAAGCCTCGTTTTTTCAGAATCTCAAACAGGCGCTTCAACCGTTTGAGGGAGCAGATACGGCGTTTGAGGTCTGGAATGCGACTCGCGCTCAGCCGTTGTTGCGCCGCATGGAATCGTTGTACCGTTGGTCGACCAGCGGCGAACGCGGCGGGCCGCTTTTTGCGCTGAAGCACGCGGTCGAACGCGAAGTCGCACGCGCCGGCCGAAGCGTGACGGACGTTGCGACGATTTGGAGCGAGTTATTAACAGACCAAAACCGTTTGAACGAGGGGTTCAAACGCTACGCGCCGAACAGCTTTACGGAAAGCGACATCGAATCCGTTTTTCGCTGGTGTACCGTCCATTGCTCTGCGGCTTTGTCCGAAGAAGAGGAGCGTCACGACGCATCACGCAAAGGCAAGACGATAGAACGGAACGATCGGGAGATCGGCGTAGACGGACAAAGCGAGTCGGAGCCGGTGCAACTCGATTGGGAAGATAACGCGCTATTACTTCGCATAGCGCAGCGAATCCGCGGGGCGCTGCGGCGCGGAAAAGAAGCGTTGAGATACGAACATGTCTTTATCGATGAAGCTCAAGACCTCAGCCCGGTGGAATTGGCGGTCGTGCTTGATACCGTCAATTCGAATAGCGTAACGCTCGCCGGAGACGTTGCTCAACGGCTATTATTGGATAATGGCTTTTCGGACTGGGATAGCGTCTTGCAGCAACTCGGACTTTCGCACGTCGAGCTTGAGCCGCTTAAATTGAGCTACCGGTCTACTTTCGAAATCATAGAATTCGCTAACCACGTATTGGGACACCTGGTGAACAAAGAAGGAGATGTGGCGACGCGTCGAGGGGCCGAAGTCGAGCTTTTTAGATTCGTTCATATGGGCGACGCGGTGGGCTTTTTAGCCAACGCGCTACGCTCGTTGGCGCAAAGCGAACCTTTGGCCTCGGTAGCGCTAATCGCGCGCTATCCCGAACACGCCGATTTATACTTTCGCGGTCTAGCGAATGCGGAGGTGCCTAATCTGCGGCGGATCGCCGACCAAGATTTTCCCTTTAAGGCAGGAATTGACGTAACCGAGGTAAGACAGGTGAAAGGGCTTGAGTTCGATTATGTCGTACTCATCGAGGTTTCTTCCGAGGTTTACGGGCTGGATGATGAGTCGCGATACCTGTTACACATCGCTGCTACACGCGCCGCTCATCAACTTTGGATAACGACGTCCGGGGAGCCATCTTCGCTATTACCGCGTATGTTGCGGGACAAGGAGTATTAGAGCCCCCCTGATAAATGCCTACACTCGCTTTATGGACGGACCGTTTCCATCCGCGGCGTCGCTGATCCGACGAAAAACAGCGCGATTTCGAAGAGCGACGCCGCAGATTGGGCCGTCATGCCCGAACGACGAGCGGAGGACCTTTTTAAATACGCTCTTAGGCACAGAGCCGAAAAACGGGCAATCTCTACCGAAAAAACACGAATCTTCGCGTAACCGAGAGGGCGATATAACCTTTCTCCGGTGGGCACCTCCTGACGCGCCGCGGCTTTTTGAGATACCACCGTTGTATGCTCTTACACCTTCAACAGAAGGGGAAAGTTATCGCAAAAACATTAGTATTTTTTTATTTTTGCCGTATAATGGTATTTTGTAGTATAAATTTGGACACTGGGTGAAGCGATTCGGATTATTTTCTCTTTACAATGTTGCAGTCGGCGTTGTTAGGTGTAAAATCAAATCACTAGTACGTGAGGGAGCCACACGAAAATTTGCATTAGTGCAGGTTGGTGGTCCCGCGAGGCATAGAGAAAGGGCCTCTCGAGAGTCGCGCGATAGTGACGACTCCGTCGATACATACGACGTAAAAAACGCGCAATAGCGCTTCACCGTGTAGTTAGACCCCGCAAACAATTGAGGCGGTGTTCTTTTACGAGCCCGTAGAGAAAATGGCTGATGGTCAAGCTCTCGAACCTTTATCTGAAATAACCGATATCTCGCAACAAGTCGGTCGGATGTCGGACCGAGCAATCCAACGTCTGGTCGGAGGTAACGCCTTCTTGCGAGGTCGCATTTATGCCCGCCGCAACGCCGTAACAGAATTAGCGACGTCGGGGCTAAACGCCTCTTGTAAGGTAATCGTACGTGCCGACGAGCAGGTTAACGTCAAGGCCGAGGTGAATACCAAGGGCGAAATCGTTTCGCACTGCAATTGTCAAGCGTGGCGCGGGCCGGATGCGCATTGTAAGCACGTCGCTGCGCTTTTAGTAGCTTTACGAGACCGCGAGCGGCCTCCGAAACCAAAGGAGCCGCAGCCGGCGTCGGTAAAAAAGAGCAGCGCTTCTTCCGGTAGTCAGTCGTCCCAAAGCAACAAGCGACGGCGGTCGCGACGAAAGCGTCGAAGCGGTTCTCCGATTACCGATCAAGTCAGTCCTGTTTTTAACGCATCCAACGCGAGCGCTTCTGTTGCCATGGGTAAGGTCGAAATTATCAGCACGCGCCAGCTCGGATTGACCGGATTGCGTCGAACGGGCAATGCTCGAAGCGGGCTTGATGCGTGGTTACCGGAGGACGAGCTACTCAGGCCCTGCGAATTTGAGTATCGCGTCGTCGTGCGAGCGGCTTCGATCACTGTAACGCCGGTTTTAACCGGCACGCGTAACGCGGTACCGATTAACGAAACCTTGGGCGGTTTCAATACCGTGCCCGTTTCAGAGCGTACGTTGCTTCGTACGCTCGCGCGACACGCGCCGAGAGGCATGCCGGCGACCGCAGAGCTCAGAGGCGAAGATGCCGCGGAAGTTCTCGCCATGCTGCGCGGCCGCCGGGTGTTATTGGAGCCCGCGTCGAAAGAATTGCGTTTTGTCGATGAACCGCTGCGACCGAAGATCGAGCTCGATCTCGCCAATGCCAAGGCCGTGCGCGTGCGCGTGGTCTTTGAATCGAGCAAACGGCGATTTCCCCTTTCGAGCGGCGCGTGGTTCGAAGGAACTCCGGGTTGGCATATCGACACGACTGAAGGCGTTGCTCGACCGGTGATGGATTCGGTTACGCCCGCGTGGTTGCAGCGACTCTACCGTTCTCCCGCGCTGGTTCAACCGATGAACGATCTACCGCGCTTACTTGTAGAATATATCCCGCGCGTGGCCGCTTCTCTGGGAACCGATTTGCCCGATCTCAGCTCGGTCGCCGACGTGCTCGATGCCCCGCCGCGTTTTCAGCTTCGCGCGTCAGGCGATATCGTCGGAGCGGAAGTCCGACTTCGGGTGCGCTATAACGGCACGGAATATCCCGTAAAGCTCGCCGGGCTACCGTCGCCCCTGGCGTTTCAGCCTCCGGCAAAGGGCGCGGCGCGGCCGCGCGTTGTGCGGCGCGACGTGGGCACGGAGATGACGGCCGTACAAGAGTTATTCAATCTGGGATTTGAAATAGGACCGACCGGCGAGGAGCTTGTCGCACGAGGCGATAAGGCTGTCCGTTTTTGGGTCGAAGGCATATCGAAGTTGCCGAAGTCTTGGGAACGTTTGATCCCGGATGATTTGGCCCACGTCGTGATCCGAGATAAGGCCGTCGTTCCTCGGGTTCGGGTTTCCAGCGGTATCGACTGGTTGAGCTTGGATCTGACCTTCACGATGGGCGATATCGCGGTTGACGAAGACGAGCTGCGTATGTGCTTGGAGAAAGGACGGCACCTCGTCAAGCTACAGGACGGCAGCTACGCCCCGGTAAAAGCCGAGCAGGTTGGAGAGATTCTATCGCGAATGGCGGAGATCGTGGCGACCAGCGGCTCTCGCAAGAAACTGCCGCTGTCTCAAGCGGGAAGGATTCAGGATCTACTAAAGCTGGTATCCGATCAAAAGATAACCAGCACGACGAAAGAGATTTTTCAAAAGCTGGATCACATCGAGCAAATCGAATCGGTCAGCAAGCCGAGGACCTTTAAGGGGACGTTGCGGCCTTATCAAAAAGATGGGTTTTCTTGGTTGGTATTTCTCCATGAGCTTGGAACCGGCGGTATTCTTGCCGACGACATGGGGCTGGGAAAGACCATACAAGCCATCGCGTTGCTTTTGTGGGTGAAGGCTCAACAAAAGGAGAGGCAAATTCACCTGGTGGTCGCGCCGACTTCTGTCGTGCCCAACTGGATGCGCGAGATGAAACGGTTTTCGCCGACCCTTAAGTCCCTAATGTGGCAGGGACCGGACCGGCACAATTTGGCCCAGCAGGTCGAAGATGTGGATGTCCTGATAACGAGTTACGCCTTGTTGCGACGCGACGAGGAGTTCTTACAAAGCCTACAATTCGGCTACGCGATACTGGATGAGGCTCAAAATATCAAAAATCCGTTGAGCGCAACGGCGCACGCGGCTAAAAAACTGAAGGCCGATCATCGACTGGCGATGACCGGCACGCCGATCGAAAACCGTCTGAGCGAAATTTGGTCGATCTTCGACTATGTATCGCCCGGATTACTCGGCGATCTCAACCGTTTTGAAGAGAAAATCGCTCGTCCGATCGATCGAGGCGATGAACGCAGCGCAATCAAGCTGCGCGCGACTATTCATCCCTTTGTCCTCAGACGCGTCAAGAGCGATGTCGAGAAAGATCTGCCGCCGAAGATCGAGCAGGATATTTTCGTACCCATGGCCGATGAACAGGCGAATCTCTATAAACAGATATTACAGCAAGTACGCGCGAACGTGCTCAGCGAGGTGGAAAAACAAGGGGTCGCGAGAAGCCAAATCCAAATCTTGGCGGCGCTGACGCGTTTACGTCAGGTCGCGTGCGATCCGCGTTTGATTAAGTTAGAAGGCAACTGGAACGACGACGAGAGTGGAAAGTTGAGCGCGCTGCGCGAGATCATGCAATCCGCGGTCGCCGGCGGACATCGCACGCTGATTTTTAGCCAGTTCGTCGAAATGTTAAAGCTCATCCGAACGGTGTTGGACGGCGACGGTGTTAACTACGAGTATCTCGACGGCTCGACCAAGGACCGCATCGTTCGAGTCGATCGGTTTAATGGCGATAGCTCTGTTCAAGCGTTTTTGGTTTCATTAAAGGCCGGCGGAACCGGCCTAAACTTGATCGGCGCGGATACGGTCATTCATTTCGATCCCTGGTGGAACCCGGCGGTGGAAGACCAAGCCACGGACCGCGCCCATCGCATCGGTCAAACGCGAACCGTAACGATTTACCGTCTCATCGCCCAAAACACCGTGGAAGAAAAGATCATGGAGCTATCGGCGAAAAAGCGCGAGTTGGTTACCAATGTGCTGAACGCCGAAACCGGAATGAAGGGTTTGACGAGAGCCGATATCGACGAGCTGTTTAGCTGAATCGGGCTTTTTCCCGCGGCTGAAGCGTCAGCGATCAACGCGTGAGCCTTTTGCGGTTGACCCTGGCGACCTTCTTGCCTTACACCTCGATTTACCTTAACGTTGCAAAAAATCCGTCGGCGTAAAGCGCTTCGCTCGCGAAAAATAACGCGAGCTAAGGGCGTGCTCACTTTTTTTGAACCTCACTTAGGGTGCACTAAGCTGCGGTCCAAAAAAAGTTCCGCGCGCCCTTATTTCATCG
>JAFGIB010000089.1 GCA_016929805.1 Deltaproteobacteria bacterium
GGGGGCCTAACCAGCTTATCGCCGAGCTTAAGATAAATGCCTTTTTCGTCCTCGTCGATCAGCTCTTCGAGCTTCATCATCGCTGATCGGTCGAACCTCGCCGTCATGCTTTTTTCGCGCACGTCACAATAAAGAACGCCGTCGGGTCCGAGCCTCAGGCTTTCCGGTTGAAGCGCGTAATCACACTCGTCTGATAGAGATAAAATTATCGCGCCGTAGTCACCGATTGTAACGGAGCGCACAAAGAGAGGAGCGCCTTCGATAGCGACGTAAACCCAATCAAAATCGTTTTTCAGACAATATCTGCCGTCCTCCGCCCTCGCTATCCATCGGTCAAAAGCTCGGATGATGTTCGGGTGCCCGATCAATCGCCCTTCGTGAAACCATCGACCAAGGGCGTCGCGCCGAATCGCGGATTCGCGCGTCAAGCCTGTTAGCACGTTGTCCGATTGCCTATCCAATGGCTCGCGCACCGTCTCTTTCTCCTAAAAATATGGAAAAAATGGCTTGGCGATACATATCAGACGTTCTCTGAATAGTTTCATGAGCCGTACACTCCGTTTTCGCGATTTGCTCGATAAGCGAATCATTTGGGTCCTTGACCTGTATATGCTCGTCTTTCGTCGCTTTTTCGTCTCTATTACGCGGGGCCAGCCGCGGCAAGGGATATGAAATACCCGCCGATAAAAGGGCGTTTTAATTAGCATCGTGCTACGTTGTTATAGAGAGTACGCTGGTGTTACAGGTGCGTCCGGTTTTCTATCGAAAGTGGCTTGAACGCGCGCTACTTTTAGCGGTTTTCGCGGGTGCGCTCTTGTCGGTAGCCGCGTGGGCGGTCAACACGACCCAAATACGGAATTACCTGCGCGATCAAGCGGAAAAAGCCTTCTATCGCGAGCTAGGGCTTCGCCTTCAGATACGAGATTTTGACCTTGAGCTCTATAGATTGGCGGTCGTCGCTAGAGATATTCGCATCGACCACCCAAAGTACGGGCGCGTGGCCGACGCCGAGCTGTTGCGCATAAGCCCGTCGTTTTTCGCTCTTACCCAGGGAAAGGTCGATCTACAGTCAATCGGGATAGAGCGCGCGTCGCTCAGGCTCTTGATTCGCGATAAGAAAGTCATCAACCTGCCTCAAGTCCCCGCGGCTTCCTCCGAGGATAAAAGCATCGATTTACCTTTCGAGCGCTTGGTAATCTCCGAATCGCGCGTCGAGGTGGATGCCGACGAGTACGGCTCGGGCGAAATTTCGCAACTCAATGTCCGCGTCGTTTTGACTCACGACGATTTGGTCCGGGTTCGAATCGAAGCGTCCGACGGCATCTTCGAGCATAAAAAAGGTCGCGATCTCATCGAAAAGCTCAGGCTCGTCGGTCAGGTTACCGCGGACAACGTACAACTGGAATTATTCGAGCTACAAACGCCGACGTCGCGGCTCGCGATTCGTCACGCCGGTCTCTCCTTGCCCGCCGCCGAGCGCTATCACGGCGACGTTCAGCTTGAACTCGATTTAGAGCAAATCGCGAAATGGCCCCACGATCTCACCCTCCCCGCGCTGTCCGGCAAGCTCAGTCTTCAAGCCGCCGTCGTGAACGACGAAAACGGACCGAGCGGCGGCGGTCAAATCACAATTACCAACGGCAAAATTAAAAACCGCTATGAGCTGGGAGAGGTTTTCAACCTTGAGTTCGAGGCTACAAAAGAACGGGTCGAGTACAAGGGCGGCATTGAATTGGCGCATGACGGGGGTGTCATCGAAGTCGACGGAACCCTGGGGTTGACCGAGGCGCTCGATCTGGATGTGGACGCGGAAGTTGCGGATGTCAGATTCGCGATCTTGATGAAGCACCTGGGAGTCAGCCCTGACGCCATTGTCGATTGGACGCTCGCGGGCTCCTTTCGCCTTGCAGGAACGCTCAGCCCCCTTGACCTTTCAGGACCGCTTCACTTTCAGACGCGCGATTTTAAAGTCACGCGCGACGCCTGGCATCAGAAAAGCGCGCGTCACATTATCGCCGTACACTCAGCGCGTCTGGACGGAAGCGCGGGTGTTCGACCGGACGGAATTCACCTCGAGCAGATGCGCGTAAAATTCCCGTCGTCTACTCTGTTCGCGGATGTGCTTCTCGGATTTGACGACGCGTTATGGGTGCGTGGAGGAAGCAACGCGTTTGATCTCGATGACTGTACTCCGTTACTGAAGTTTGAGCTCGCGGGCAAGGGCGGTTTCGGCGTCGAGATAGACGGAACCTTCAGCGATCCAATCGTTTCGGGGAAGCTTCAATTCCAGGACTTCGCCTTTTCCACCTATCCTTTCGGCGATGTAAAGTCCGATTTTAGACTGGAGAAAGATTCTCAGGCGGTTCGTTTTCCCCTTATCACCGCGCGCAAACGAGAAAGCGGCTATTCGGCGCGCGACCTCTTTCTCGATTTTACCAACCATCGATTCGCGGCCTCCGCCGATCTCAAGATCGATCGGCTGACCCTGCAGGACTTCTATCACGTCTTTCACTACGAGGATGACGAACGCTATAAAGACTATAAAGGGGAAGTCAAAGGCAGCTCACAGATAAGCTATACGCTGGATTTCCCCGGCGATTCTCCGGCGGGTACCATGGTCGCGGATATCGATTTGGAGATTCCCGAGTGCCAAATCGATGCTTTTGCTTATCGAGACGGGCGTTTCAAGGGACAATGGAAGTGGCTTGATCACCGCAAGGGATACCGCGGCGGGCAGCTTGCGGTCGAGTACTTCTCGCTGCAAAAAGGAGAAGGTACCATAAGCATTTCCGGCGCGATGGGCCTGGATGGAAAGCTCGACATGGTGGTCGTCGCCGATCGAGTCGCGCTGAGAGAGACCGAGGGTTTTAACACCCATATATCCGCTTTAGGGGGCAGCTACGCTCTAACCGGCACCGTCAAGGGAACGGTCGCATCGCCTCGCGCCGATTTCGATCTTTCCGTCACCGGACTAGGTTTCAAGGGTAAGTCGCTGGGCGATGGGCGGTTCTACGTTCGGCTGACGGATAAACAAGACCCGTGGGTAAAGGCGGCGCTGAGCTGGAAACCCGGGTCGCTGCCGACCGATGAGCCCTGCGCCCGAGCGCGCTACGGATTCGCCCACGGCTACTGGCCCGAGGACCCGCCGCTTCGTACGAGCGACGGCCCGGTTGCGGCCTTGGACCAACCGATGGCTTATCTCGTCTGTGGCGGCGCGCTCGCGGGACAGGTCGGGATCGATCTCGCGGTGGGAAGAACCAAGGCGTATCCGCTTCGCGGAAGAATCACACTCGATCAGTTCCAACTCGGTCCGTTGATTCCGCAGACAAGGGAAGAGAAACCGCTTCAAGGCGCGTTGTCCGGACAGGTCGATTTTGACGACGGCGCGCTACTGACGCCCTACAACCTTTCCGGCCGGATCGTGCTTAATCAATTCGAGCTCAAACGCGACGAGGTCGAGCTACACAGCAACGGAGATCTTAACGTCCTAATCAGAGCAGGGGGGTTCAAGATCGAAAACGCCGATTTTTCAGCGGCGTCGTCCAACTTACGTGTGCGGGGCGGCGGTTCGTGGATACGAGGGCTCGATCTCGACGTCGATGGAAGTGTCGACCTGGGGCTATTGTCGAGCCTATTTCAAACCGTCTCGCAGGCCAAAGGTAAGGTGAGGCTTCAATTCAACGTTACCGGTCCTTTTGCAAGCCCCGCGGTCTACGGCCAGGCGTCGGTGCGAGATGCCGCGTTGCGTTTTGCTTCCTTTCCCGAACCGATCGAATCGCTTAACGGCAATGTGACCTTTAACGCGCATCGAGTTCTTCTGGATAGCTTCAGAGCGCGTACGGCGGGCGGCCTGCTTCGGCTGCAGGGTTCCGCCGAGTTACAGGGCCGGGGATTGGGTGGTTACAACCTCGAGATCGAAGCGCGCGATTTAATGGTGCAACAGCGCGGCGAGCACGATATCGAAGCAAAATTCGCGGGACGAGCGCAACTCGTTTGGGAGCGCGGAAAAGGGCTTCCCAAGCTGATGGGAACTGTTAGAATCGACCATCTGCTCTACCGCAAGAACATCGATGTCGCGCCCATGTTGAGCGATGTCTACCGGCCGAACAGGGTGAGCGTCGAGCCCTACGATCCCGGCTTGGATCGGATAACGCTCGATTTACGGGTTAAGGACGCGAAACCATTGCGTATCGAAAACAACCTGATGGACGCCGAGCTCGAGATTCAAGAGGACGGTCAGCCATTTCGCATTACCGGAACCGACCAGCGGTTCGGGATTACGGGCAACCTGAAATTTAAGCGGGGCGTGCTGCGATTTCGGGATACCGATTTCGAAATACGACAAGGCGACATCACTTTCGCGGATCCGCGTCGAATCGACCCGCAGTTTAACCTTGTGGCGGTGACCGACCTGCGTCGAACCAGCGATAGCGCGGCCACGAGCTGGCATATCAAATTAACCGCAAAAGGAAACAGCGAATCGTTCAAGTTGAAGGCGACCAGTGATCCCTACTTGGCGGAAGAAGACATCGCGCTTTTGTTGGCGATCGGCATGACGCGGGCCGAGATCGAGCAAAGCCAGACCGGAACGCTTACCGAAACCGCGGCTTTAGAGGCGTTGGCGAGCGTTACCGGAGTCAATCGGGAGGTGCGCAGGGCCGTGCCCGGTTTTGATGAATTCAGACTTAAGAGCGCTTATTCGGAAAGCACCGGCCGAACCGAGCCGCAAGTCTCAATCGGCAAGCGAATCGCCGATCGCGTCCGCCTCAACGCGAGTTCCGGACTGGCCCAATCGCGCGACATTAACACCGGCGTCGAGTTTCAGCTCAATGACCAGACCAGTTTGGAAGCTGTCTATAACAACCAGCACAGCAATACCGGAACATCTCAAGTAGGCGATCTCGGTGTTGATTTGAATTGGCGTCTGGAATTTAATTGATGCCCATCGCGACAGCGTTCGACAATACCGGTCGCGGTTCTAGGTCAAAATTCCAGGCGCGAAGAATATATCTTTTCGACCGAAGGGAGAGTTTTCGAAAAAGCCAGCGCCTTTTTAGAAGTTCCGACAAACGATGCGAAAAGACACAACCTGTTTTGGCAACTCGACGCGATTGATCATATTTGGAAAAAGAAGAAACCTTCACTGGTGTAGAAAGCAAAAGCCTCGCCTCCCACCCAATAGCGACGCGGGATGCGTTTCCCGTCCGCTATGATGTCGACGTAAAAAAGATCTAAAGTAGAAACCGGAGCTTGCTGAATGCAACTATCTAGGACCGTCCCCTTTGTACCTTGGTACTACGAGTCGTGATTTCGATTGTTTGCTATTTGCTCAATCCGCGTCTATATTAGTACCTCGCGCTGGATAATTCATCGATTTCTTACAGGAGAACGCAAATATGATCAATGCTACCAAGTGGGATGACCGAATTGCCATTGGGGGAGTACCGTGCAACGAGGATTTACGTCAGCTAGGCCAAATAGGATACAAGACGGTCGTGGATTTGCGAGAAGACAGGGAAATCTTCGGTGCTTATGTCGCCAAGCGGGCAACGGCGGTCGAAATGGCGTATATTCACGTTCCCATTAGGCGCAGTGCCGTTTCGACAAACGATCTCGTCCTTTTTTACGAGACGGTCTTCGAGAAAGCGAAGGCGCCCATGTATATCTTTTCGCGTTTGGGGAAAAAGCCTCTTGCTTTGTTATTACTATTTAATGCCGTGGCCAAAGCTACGGACGCGGAACGCGTTTTCGTAGAAGCGAGCTACTTCGGCCTAGATATCGCCAACGATATTTGTATTCGTAGCCTTGTAATTGATCTATTAGAGGTAGGAGACCAGGGTGTTATATTACCGCTGGTACAAAAGTACCGCCCCGATCTTCTCGAAGGACGAATACCGAAACAGAAGAATAAACCCTAACCTTAACGTTTCAAAAAACTTCGAGCGGGGTCGGTCAAAACGCGAGCACGAGCGCGCCCCGCACGGTCCACAAAAAATCCCAGTTAACCGCCGGGGTCGTCGCCTTTCCGTCCGACTCGGGCTCGGTCTCGAAGAAGAAAAAGAAAGCGCCGCCGCCGGTAAAGGAAGGAATAAACATCAAAGTCGGCGAAAAGCGCCAAAGCGGAAGGCAATAGCCGACGGTGGCGTCGCCCTTCACGTAGCCGATCAACCAGCCCTCCGGGGCTAGCTCGTTGAGAGTGAGATCCTCGGTGAGCGAGACCTCGCCCAGCCCGACCTGAACGTCGGCGTCTGCATAAAATTGATAAACCCCGCCTCCCAACTCTGTTCCGAACGCCAACCCGGCGCCGCGAAAGCGGCCGTCAAATAGCAGCTCTTCTAGAGTCTCGCCATCGATTGTCACTTGATAAGGTTTACTATAAGACATCAGACCGATGCCGAAAAACAGAGGAGGAATGGAGCCCTTGGGCGCCTTGATGACCGGCGAAGGGTCCTTGTTGTGGTTATAGCGTACGCCCGCTACCAGGGTCTCAAAGCCGGACACGATGCGTAGCGTCTCGGTCGTTCGCGGACAATCGCTCAGATCGCCCTCAAACCCCTCGGTCACGAGACATACACCGGGCGCTTGCGGCCGCGCCCTCGTGTTAAAAGCTCGCGACTCGTAACGGATGATAGGCTCCCAGATCTTGAAATAGGGAAATCCCAGCACGCCCAGTAACCACGCGGCGCCGGGCGCAAAAGAGCCGATCCGAGCCGCCACGGATGCGCCCTGCGTGCGAGGCCCGGAAAGACCGGTGGATTCGTAATAAGCCCTGTGTAGAGTTAACCAGTTAAAGATTCGAGCTTTCGCCTCGATCATCCAGGTCAAGTAGCCGGCCATGTCCACGTCGACCGTGGGGTACTGCTGAGGCACCCAACCGCGGTAGCCTAGGCCGAACTTGATATCGATCTGTAGGTCCTCGCCCAAAACGCGAAACGGCAGCTTGGTCTTTTCCTCTGTGACTCCGCTGCCGGCTTGCTCTGCTCGCTTCTCGATCTTAGTGCTTGCTTGCGCGGTCTGGGTCTTGTCCGCGGCTACGGGCTTTGCCGTCTTGGACTTCGGCTTTTTCTCCCGTGGTTGCTCGGTCACCTGTTTGGTTGTGTCCGCCGGCTTATGCCGGGTCTTTTGCGTTTGCCGCTCCTTTGATCTATCAATCCCCTCTTTAACGTGCTGTTTAACCGCTTCGCGCACGCTCTGCGCGAGGGTCGGGGAGGGAGCTACCCAGGCTCCAGCGACGCATAGTCCAAGCGCTAATGTTAGCGCGTTGATATCGACGAACGACACGATTGCTTTTTTATAGTAAAAAGCCATTGCTTCACGCGGCCTCCGAGGTGATAGCATCGACGCGCGCGCGTTTCAAAGTAACCGTTCGGGGGGGGTATCGACGTTAACCATAAATAACAGCGAAAAGCCTCGTAGCGCGGGGGCTTGTCCCCCGCAAAACCGTAACCCAACCACGAATTGTTGTGCGGAAAAACCATCATTCCACGAATAAGATGTTTGCGATAATACCGTACGTCCGTTGTCGTCTGATAAGCGCGGGACAAGCCCCCGCGCTACAGCGTTTTCATGTTCGTCGACTAATTTTGGTTAATGCCTATACCGTTCGGGGGGGGTATCGACGTAAAGTTACGACGGCGGCCAATTCATCCCGCAAAACCGGATTTCGTCCTCGGGCCGGCGTACTCGGGTCCTATCGCCATGGATTGAGTGTTTCGGTAAACACTACGATATTCAAGTTGCGATCAGGGTAAGCTCTTGCTAACTTTTTGTCGCTTATCACCGCCGCCAGGTTCGCGCCCTATTTCGCTCTAATCGTGTCGATGGGCGGCGATTACGCGGGGATTTGAGCCGCTATTTTTTCCGGTTTCTTTATGCCACGTCGATTAGCGTTTTTATTTTACTTAATATCGTTACACGCGACTCCGCTTGCGGCGCAGGAAGGTCCACCGGACGATCAGAACGAGCAATCTTCGGACTGGTCCGCGGAATCCTCGCCCGTGCCCGTTACTGAAACTCAAGGACAAGCCATTTCAGCTCCTGATTCAACGACCAAGCAAGACAGCTCGCTGTCCGAAGCGGCTGCTGAAGCCGAGCCGATGATGCCTGATTCCCGAACTGTTCATACGGTACAACCCTCGAGTCAAACCGCGTCAACCCCGCCTCGGCAGAGCAAGCCCGCTCAAGCGCCTCCGCCAAAGCCGTCTGCGGCGGAAGAGGATTGGGGACAGTACCGCGTGCTCGGTGGGCACCAGTTTCCCGCTGCGATATTCGTTCCTCTCGCGTTATCGTCGAGCTATCTCGGGGTACGCGCGGGAATACAATACCACTCGGTGCCGGGTTTTGCCTCGCTGCCCACGCTCGGCAACGGGCAGGTCCAGCAATTCGCCGACCTGGAAACGGTCAACGTCGCGGAAAACATCGACTTCTCTTTGCGTTTGCACGACTACGTCGCCGTTTTCGGTGATGCCTACGGCGAAGGTAGAGTGGGCGCCAATATCGCGACGTTACTCGGAACCGGGGCTGACTACACCTACGGCGGAGATCTCGGCGCGCTCGTAAAGATCGTACGTATTGGAGGTTTTCAGCTCGCTATTCGCGGTCAAGTCGGTTTCTACGCGGGACAAAGCGCTGGTGTTTTGGCGTTATTTGAAGATCTAACAGACATCGCTATCGACGCGTTGTCACGCATACTAGGTACATCAAACTTTACTTTGAACAGCGCCATCGAACAACTCAACACCTCCTTTGCCGCGGCCACCGCGGACTTGCTGACACCCTTCGACGGTCTGGCGTACGGAACGTCGCTCAACGTGGCGCTAGCGCTAGGCAAATATATCGGCTTTCAGGGCTCGCTCGGATTTTTATTGGATACGACTAGCTATCGGCCTACCAACTTCGACGCTGTTTTAGGCTCACCCGTCACGTTCGAACGCACCGAAAGAAGCTTGCGGCCGAGCGTGTCCGCGGCGATCGATTTCGACGCGAGTCCGGTCGGGCTGCCGATCGACATCATCGTCGAATATCGCTTTACCCCGATAACTGTTGAACGCGAGAACGAAAACGGTTCATTCACCGAGTCGTCGATAGAATCTCTCATCGCTCTCGGCATTTACTATTCCGGTCGGACGGATCTACAGCTAGGCGTAACCGGCTACACGCTTCTCGGGCAAGCGCCTACGTTGGGTGTGAACGGCTTGCCGTCGGAAGAACCGTTGGATATCGGCGCGCAACTCGTGTTCCGATACTTTTGGTAAATCGGAACCCGGCGTCTTGGTTTTATTTCAGTGCTTTTCGGAATTTGAGTACACCTTAACGTTGCAAAAACTCCGTCGGCGTAAACCGCTTTCGCTCGCGAAAAATAGCGCGAACTAAGGGCGTGCTCACTTTTTTTAAACCTCACTTAGGGTGCTCTAAGCTGCGGTCCGAAAAAAGTTCCGCGCGCCCTTGTTTCATCGCTTTTTTCGCGTTTCCGCTCGACGTTTTTTGCAACGTTAAGGTACAGGTTCAGGGCGGTACCGCTGTTTGGCTACGACGGCGGCCGACTTTTGTGTCAACGGTTTTAGGCAGCTTCGGCCACTAAAAAAGTAACCTCGCTCACTGGTCGAGTCGTGCCCGGCCAGTATCGCTGCTTGAGCGGTAGATCTAATACCTATTTTGCTCGGTAAAATCTCATTTCTTGGAGGTATTTGTGACTCAGATGATTCGTAGAACCGGCCGTTGGCGAACGCTTTTTCTCGCGTGGGTATGGCTCGCGGGATGCGGCTCGGAAAAGGCGCAGACCTGTGCCGTGAATACCACCGCGCCGTGCCAGTGCGCAAACGGGAAGTTCGGAAACGCGGTCTGTACGAGCGAGGGCGTCTTTACCGAGTGCGTGTGCGCTGAGGATAACCCGTTTAGCTCCGGAGGCACCGGAACCGTTAGCCCCGGCTCTGCTGGAACCACCGCAACAGCGGGGGTCACGGACGCGATTCAAGGAGTCGGTGCTGCCGGAGCTTCGGGTACTAGTGGAATCGCTAGTTACACGGGCGGGGCTGGTTCCTCGGGTATGGTTGGAGACGCTGGCCTTACCAAAAGCGACGGAAGCGTAACCACGGCCGGGGTTTCCGGGGCGGCAGGAACGGCGGGGACAGCGGGGACAGCGGGGACAGCAGGAACGGCCGGAACGGCTGGTTCCGCGGGAACCGCAGGAACCGGAAGCACGGCCGACCTCGATCCTTTCAGCTTCTTCGTGGTCAGCTACGAGGCGATACAACGGCTATCCGGCAGCCCGAACGGATTCGGCGGCGACCTCCGCTACGGCGAGGCAACCGGTCTTGCCGGCGCTGACAAAATCTGCGCGGAAGTCGCGGAATATTCGATGCCCGGCGCTTCGCGAAAAGGGTGGCGAGCGTTCTTGAGCGCGACTACAGGAGGAGCGAACGGCGGACCCGTGAACGCGATCGAGCGTGTCGGGCAAGGACCGTGGTACGACCGATTGGGCCGGATAGTTGCGCAAACCACCTCCGATTTGGCTAATACCAGGCCATTAGGTGCAGACTCAGAAATCATAAACGACTTGCCCAACGAGTACGGAACTCTCAACCATGCGCCGGATGGCGTACTAGTTGACAACCACCACGTGTTGACCGGCTCGGACGAACAAGGTCGATTGGCGGCGGCCAGCGCCACTTGCAAGGATTGGACGAGCTCGGTGGGCTCGGACGGGCGGCCTATTTGCGGTATGTCCTGGCCGAGGGGCGGCGGAGGACGAGGCGGCGGCGGCGCCAGCCACTGGATATCCGGCTTTACGGCACCCGGCTGCGCGGCTTACGTTGAATTAGTGGAATGGGGCATGGGAAATCAAGCATCCCTAGGCGTCGGAGCAGGCGGTGGGTACGGGGCCATCTACTGCTTTGCGCTCACGCCCTAGAGCGCCGATCGGTTTGAAATGTAAATGAATTCGCGGGGTTTATCGAGGCTAGCTGTGCGTTTACTTCGACGAAGGACTACTCGGAGAGTAATTCGAGGAGAAGTAAA
>JAFGIB010000090.1 GCA_016929805.1 Deltaproteobacteria bacterium
AGTACCATCCTCGCCGGCCCTGCGGGCGCGCTCGGTTTTACGGGCGAATTGGCCGCCGACTTGTTTGCCCCCCTGAACGCTTACTTTATTTTGTTGTCGAATAGATGCCGTCAGCGTTGCGGCAAAAGAGTCGGCAACGGAGGCAATCTGCCTATATCGAGCCAGGCGTAGACACCGTAGGTTTGTAGCACGCGACGCGTATAGCGCCGGGTTTCTGCGTAAGGAATAGCTTCGATCCACTCGTCGAGGTGTTGCTCGCGAGATTCCTTTAACCAGCGATCAGCCGCGCCTTCGCCCGCGTTGTATGCCGCCGGAACCACCGAAGGATTTGTTTCATATCGTCGCCAAAGACTGCGAATGAAATTAACGCCGATGGGCAGGTTGACCTCCGGTCTCGCAAGCGCCGCCGGGTCGCTCGGCAGGCCCAGCTCACTAGCGTAGCGACGCGCGGTCGGAGCGATGAGCTGTATCAAACCATACGCGTTGGCCGAGGAGACCGCGGTTGGATCAAAGCCACTCTCCTCGCGGGCCACCGCGCGTATAAACGCGGTAGGTATCCCGAATTGCTTGCCCACGCTTTCGATGAGTGGCTGAAATGCGCGCGGATAAGCGATCCGCCACTTCGCCCAGCTTTTGCCTTTCGGCGCTGTTGTCATAAAGGCGCGCAATCGACGACGAGCCAGATTCGTCGACTCAACATAGGCGCCCGCGTGGTCGAACATGGCCGCAACCAGCCAGAGCATGTCCGTATCAGCCTTGTCCCCGAGAGCTCCCGTCCATCCGAGCTCCTGCTTAGCCAAGTCGATCTCCGCGACGCGGAACAGCTCAACAGCGCGCTTGAAAGCCGGGTGGCCCATCTCCGGTCGCTTGACGAAAACGAGCGGGGGTTTCTCTTGGTTGTCCTCGAGCTCGAGCAGAATTCGATTGACGGTCGATGAGTCGATCTCCGCCAACCTCACCAACGCTTGTTGCGCGTAGTAGTCCAGAGGTCCTTTTGCGACGACCTCCTCGTACTGGACAACGGCTTCGGAAATTCGGCCGAGGTCGCACAGAGTTCGCGCTCGCCAATAAAGGGCTCGTCCGCGCATACCCTCAATATCTTCGTCCGGCCCCTCAGCGATCAATAAATCGAGTTGGCGCAGCGCTTCGTCCCAGTCTCTTTGTTTGCGAGCGGACTGTATCAATGTAAAACGCGCTTTCGCTCGCATGTCGCCGTGAGGATATTTTTTTGGCAGCTCATTCAGCCACTGAACCATTCTCGTTTCATTGCCCGCATCTTTTATCGCCAACGCCGCGTGAAACGCCGCGTCATCGGCCAAAGAATGAGTCGGCGTTTCCCTTTCGATCGCCCGGTATTGAGCTATCGCTGCCTGTGGCTCGGCCGTGCGTACCAGGGCTTGAGCCGCGAAAAAGCGCGCCCACGCTCTCGCGTCATTGTCCGGACACCTGGCCGCCGCCGACGACAATAGTCTCGCGCCTTCCTTGCGTTTTCGTTGGCGCAACAGCGCTTTGCCCTGTTCGAGGCGCGCCCGGCAGTACTGTCCCGGATCTACCGTCTTGGTTTGCTTGGCGATCGTCTGAAAAACAGAAGCAGCCTCAGCGTACTTGCGAATCCGAAACAAAGCCCTACCTTTATAAAAAATATCATCGATCGGGGCGGCCGCTAACTTCCGTTGAATCCGAACCGGTAAGGTCACGAGTATTTCTCTTGCTTTCGCATCCGCCTCGATTCCCGACTTGGCCGCCGGCGCCCGCGAAGCGACCCGGCGATACAGTTCGAGCGCCTCTTGTCTCGCCTCGATGCTGGATTTGCTTGCTAGATAGTCGGCCAGAGGCATCGCTTCGGAGGCGGCCGATTGGCTCGGCGAGGCTTGGTTGATCAACGCTCTGAGAATCGGCACGGCTTGCTCGGCGCGAGCGCTATCGATGAGAGCGAGCGCTCTGATTCTGCGGGCGCGCTTTCTGCCGACCCACGAATCCATGAGCGTCTGACAAATCCGTTCAGCGCTCTTCGGATCGGTTTTGCTTAAGAGTTCCGCTTGTCGCAGCCTTGCCCACGGCGCGAGCGGATGGTCGGATTCACCAAGCACGGAGAGATGGTATAACGCCTTCTTGTCGTCTGCCGCCGCCTTTGCGGCTAGCCAGTGTAAACGTCCCTCTAGCGACTTCGTCGCGTGTTCGAGCGCAACGAGCGCCAATTGATAGGCTCGTTTTCGATCGTCGCCGCGTAACGCCGCGAGTATCTGCTGCTCGTTCGATGCGTTGCTCGGACGGACGACGGAAGGGTCAAAGAAAGCATCCGCAACCGCCGGTTGTCCGGCATCGATCTCGGCTCCCGCGTCCGCTCGAACAAGATGCGCGTCCCCGCTAAAACCCGCAGTAAAAAACAGTAGCGTAAAGGTGAGATAGGCGACCAGAGAAGGCATCAGTTCAGATTAAAAAGACGAGCCGTCGGACGCAACTTTCGCGCAAAAAATCATTTCCGAGCTTCTTTCGGTCGTCCTAGCTCGTAGCACCCACCGCGGATTTATCGCGATACCTAATCGTGATCTTCCGTCGACATCTCAAGCTCGCTCGTTCGTTGCTTTTGTTGAGTTTGGTCGAATTTTTGATGGTGCTGTTCGACGATTTTTCGAGCCGCATGCGCCGCGCTAAGGGCGCTTTGTAACTCATCGATGCGCATGCGCAATCGGTGGTAACGGCACTGCGCGATTGCGATCTCGTTTTGCAAAAGGCGTTCTTCTTCCAGCAAGCGACGAGAGAAGAGCGCGTCCCTGTGTAACTCGGCGCCAATACAACCCCGCTCGGGAAGCGCGTTTTTCGCTTCGAATCGCTCTCTCGCCTGTTTCCTTTCGAGCGCCGCTTCGCGACTCTTACTTAGCCTCGCTTGAATAGAGTCGAGCTCGCGCAAAAGCTCGCGAAGCGCACCTATGATGGTCAACTCCTCGATCTCGCGAATTTTTTGTACGATTCTTAGAGGATAGGCTTTACGCCGCACGATACTCTCTCAACTACAGTCCTAATGGACAAAAACGAGCCGAAACGGGATTGCGCGCGAAACAATGGTGCGCCGAACCTTTTTGTTAGGGGAAAGATCGCTCCGGTCGAAATCGGTATTCGATTGTGACCGGGGACTATTAGAAAATCATATTGAGAAATTCGCAATCTCTAAGTTAGAGATAGAAAAGAGGCTCGCGTCCGTAACAGTAGTTGCTGTAACGGTTTTTTCGGTCTAAATTGAGCGGGCGTTAAGCAGTGTTTATTGCATTTTGCTTATATAGCTATTAGCGGAATGCGCAACAGGCAGAGACCCTACCGACGGTAGATACGAAGGCCTCGACGAAATAACGGCGTAGATCAGCAATGCGCTTCCATTGTGGATCAACCTACAACGACAACCCCGAGTTTGATTATTGCAACGCGCTAAGACGTCTATAAAGCTAACTTAGTAGCCCCAAACAGACGAAATATTCGGTGTTCTTTGCTTTTTTTTCGACTAATCAAACGGCTCACTCGTTTGACAAAGTCAGGTTGATACCTAGCAACCGCGTAATAACAAGACGCATGAAAGGAGCCCTAAATGAACAGTAAGTTTAGACATTTTATCCATTTATCCACCCTCGGATTAGGTGGAGTGCTCGTGGTCGCGTTCGTGCTTTCGGCCTCGACTGCGAGCGCGCTCGACCCCAACAGCAAGGACGCGCAGGCAATCGCTCAAGCGGTCGCCGATCGGAACGACGGAGACAAGCAGATGGCGCGTAGCGTCTGGACGTTAACCGATAGCTCGGGCAGAAATCGAGAAAGAGTGCTGCAAATGTGGTCGATGGATTTCGCAGGGGGCACAAAAATTTTGATGATCTACGAAAGTCCGGCTGACGTTCGAAACACCGGTTTTCTCTCGGTAAACTACGATGATGATAACAAAGACGATGACCAGTGGCTCTATTTGCCGAGCTTACACAAGACGACCCGGATTGCGAGCGCGAACAGATCCGATTCGTTTTTGGGGACGGATTTAAGCTACTACGATCTCAACAGCAAGCCGAACGTCGACGCAACCGATTACAAGCTCCTCGAATTCTCGGTAAAGGTCGACGGCGATGACTGCTGGTTGCTCGAGGCGACGCCCAAAACCGAGAAAGAGAAGAAAGAGTCTGGATATCTAAAGAGACAAGTTTGGATCTCGAAGAAAAGTCTTCTTCCGGTTCAGGTTAAGGCATGGCTCGCTAAGGGCCAAAAACTGAAGTACATTAAGTTTAGCGAAATCAAAGAGATCAACGGCATCTGGACTCCCCATAAATTTGTCGTACGAACGATGAAGAACGAGAAGGTAGAGTCGACAACCACGGTGAAATTTACCTCGATTAAATTCAACCAAGCGTCGGTTAAGGATGAGGATTTTTCGCAGCGCCGTTTGGAGAAAGGTCTGTAGTCTCGGGTTGCCGTTTTGCCTCGATTCATAACTTCGCGGGCGGGCTGTCCCGCCCGCGTTCGTTTAAGCGTAAGCGTTCAGGCCTCAAACAGGTCGGCGGCCAATTCGCCCGTAAAACCGAGCGCGCCCGAAGGGCCGGCGAGGATGGTACTCGCTGTACCTGCCGAACCGGCCCGAGGACGAAAGCCGGATTTAGGGGATGAATTTGGCCGCCGTAGTAACCGCACATCGATACCCCCCCTGAACAGTTACATTTAAGCCGCGTTCGCGCGCCTTGTACAAAGCGTTGCCCCGCGAAAAATCGGTAAGCACAAAGCGCTTCGCTTGCACGAGCTGCTCAAGCGATTTTTACAACGTTAAGGTTTAATGGGGCTTTAGAAGTCCAACACCTGGCCGTTCATCGCGTATCGTCGGTTCATCTCGACTCGCGGCAGCATGATATTGACAAAGCGCCGCGCCACCTTGGCCTTGATTTCCAGTTTGTTCGCGGCCTTTTCGGCCTGTCGTAAAAATTCATAAGAGATATAGACGTCGATCGCCATATCCACGATTTTTCGCGCGACCAAGTCCCAGTATTCCGGTTCTTGAGAATTGACATACGCGATCGCCTCGTTAAGCAGCCTGTGGCCCTCTTTGGCTTTCTCCAGCAGAGGCAATAAAGCCGGATCGGTTAGCTCCTGTTTGGACAATTCCTGCAGCAATTCTTCCATCCCGCCGCGCAGGATTCTCACGATTGCCCAGTCGACTTGGATTTGCGATGTGCCTTCATATATGCTCGTGATTCTCGCGTCGCGAAGATATCTTTCAACTGGATATTCCCGCGTATAACCGCTTCCACCGTGGATTTGGACCGCGTTGTTGGTAACCGCGATCGAGACCTCGGCAGCATAGTACTTAGCGAGCGGGGTTAAAATATCGACCATTCGGGAGATCTTGCGCAGGCCCTTGGCTTCCCTCGCTCTCGTGCCTTCCTCGATGTCGAGCACTTGAGCGGCCGCGTAAAGTAAGATCCTCGAGGCCTCGGTATACATCTGCATGTCGGCGAGCATTTCGGCAACCTGTGGGAATTCCTTGATCTTCTGTCCGAACTGCACGCGCTCGTCCGCGTATCTTTGAGCCGCCACCAGCGCCGCTTGACTGATGCCGACCGCTTGTGCGGCTACCCCCAGCCTGGCTTCCTTCATCAGCCACGCGCCGTATTTCGTGAGACCTCGTCCCCGTTCTCCGACGAGACAGGCGGGCGCGTCCTCGAAGCTTATCTCACAGGTCGGAGAACCGTGAATCCCGAGCTTTGACTCGATACGATCCACCCGCACGCCGGGACCCTTTTCGACCACAAAGACACTGATTCCCTTTGTGCCCGGAGCCTCCGCTGGGTCTTCGCTTCTCGCGAGCGTAACCAAGACCTCGCCACAGCCGAAGGTGATGAACCTCTTTGTGCCGTTTATTCTCCATTGCCCGGAGTCCGGATCGTAGGTCGCCTTGGTGCGTATCGCGCCCAGCTCGCTACCGGCGTCCGGCTCGGTTAGAAGCATCGCCGCGGTCCATTCTCCCGAGGCGAGTCTTGGCAGGTATTTCAGCCGTAATTGCTCTGAGCCGAAGTGTTCGATGGTCCCGCCGATGCCCTGCATTCCAAAAAAATTCATCAGCGAGGCATCCGCTCGAGAGATGATTTCATTCGCGGCCGCGTAGAAGGTTTTCGGCAGGTACATGCCGTCGTATTTTCGCGCGAAGGTAATGCCGGTCAGCCCGGCGTTAGCCAAATCCGCGATATTGTCCTTGAGCTCTTGGGGGTAGATGACCTCGCCATCCTGATATACACAGCCCTTTTTATCGATCGCCGCCGCCCTGGGAGCGATGCGGTTGGCCGCCAGATCTCCCACGGAATCTCGCAGCATTTCGAGATAAGTCTCCACCGCTTGCGCCACGCTCGAATAGGGACACGCGTTTGAGCCGATGTCCTCCATCAGCTCGATGATGCTTTTCCAGTCGACCAGCTCCTCGAGATGAAATTTTAGGTCATAGTTGTCGGAATAGAAGTTTTCGGCCATTAGCGTTGATCCTCGATGTTTGGTGCTTCTTCGCTTGATACCGCTCGTGACATTTTCGATTTTCTGACTGTCGCGGCGGTTTGCAGTACCACAATCGCTTTTTTGTGTCACGCGAAGGATCGGAAGCCGGTTTTGTTTGCTTTTTTGCTCGTGCGAGGTTGTCAGAAACGCCTTGCGGCTATAGAAAATAACGGCGGCCAAGCGCAAAAACCGTGTCCTAAGATAAAAAAGAGCCGGTCGATGAAAGTCAGATTTATCTACGCCCGTTTTGAAAGGCACGCGGATTCCAATCCGCAGCTTCTCGAATTCGTCCCCGCGAATGAGTATTTCGGCGGGCCGTCGCTCGGTATCGCGATGTTAGCCGCGATGACTCCCCCACACTGGCAAGTTGATTTCCGCGACGACCGGATCGAGGATATCGGAGCGGACGATGATCTCGACCTCGTGGCGATCTCTTGTTTTACGCCGTCGGCGAAGCGCGCCATGCAGATTGGAGATGTTTTTCGCGGTCGCGGAGTCAAGGTCGTGACCGGTGGGGTTTTTCCGACCATGATGCCGCAAGAGATGGCGCCGCACGCGGACGCGGTCGTTAGAGGCGAGGGCGAAGGCGTATGGCAACGGGTGCTCGCGGATGCCGAAGCCGGAAGGTTGCAACAACTTTATGATGCTCGGGTCGATCCCGTGGATCCGGAGAAACTGCCCGCGCCGAAAATCGATCTTTACATCGACAAAGAAGCGGGTCGATACCGGCCTGACGACTATCCGATTCAGATCAGCCGCGGATGTCCGTTACAGTGCTCGGCCTGCGTGATTCCCGAATGGATGGGGAAAAAGATTCGCCATATTCCGGTGCCTCAGGTGATGCAACAGATCGATCAGCTCGCGGAAAAAGGCAAGCGGGCCTGTTTTACTGAAGATACGAGCTTTTTCTTCGGCTCCGGGACTCAAAAGCATTTCGCCAAGGTAGTCGACGCGCTGATCGCGGAGGGACGCCAGGCCTCGGTGAGCTATATTGGTATCAGCATGCCGCTCGTCTTGATTACCAAGGAAAGCTTTTTAAAACGAATTCGCGAAGCCGGTATCGATATGTTTTATCTAGTGGGAGGGTTTGATCCGATTACCCAAGGCGCTTTTACCGGCAAAGATCCCAAGTCACTGAAGCGCGCGACCGAAGCCGTCAACAAGGCGCACGCGAATGGAATCGAGCCATATACCTCGTTTCTCATCGGTAATGACAACGACGACGAGGGGTGTTTTGACCGAATTCTGGAGTTCGCGAATGCGACGAAAATCCGCAAGGCCGAGTTTGCGATTCGTACTCCCTATCCGGGCACCCCGAGTTGGTACGAGCTCAGTCAGGCGAATCGCATTTTGCATCAAGACTGGTCCAAGTATAACGACGCCAATGTGGTCTTTCGGCCAAAGCTGATGACGCCCGAGGCGCTTTACGAAGGGTATTTATACCTTTGGCGCGAGCTATATAGAACCCGCGGCGAGCTTCGCGACGCGAGTTATCGTGAACGCACAATTCAGTTTTGATCTATGAGCGAGCCATTGGGGAACGTGCACAATTCAGTTTTGCTCTCGCGCTTATCACGCTCTTACGGGCTGAGGCATGGCGCCTAATCGGTACAGCGCTTCGGTAACCTGTAGGTGGTTTGATTCGTCGATTTCCGAGGATTCAAGCGTCGAAAGGTTTTCTTTGGCCGTGGCTAAAAGCTGTTGTACCGAAAGGCGCGCAACGCTTCGCGCAACCGCGTCCACTGCCCGCGCGCGCCAAAGCGAAGCCGAGGCGGCCTGAAGCGCGATGTGCGCGCGCGCGAGCCGTTGAAGAACCAGTTGGTGACGGATGGCTTTCACGCCGTATTTTTTGCGAACTCTATCTAAGCTCTCTTGCAGCTCTTGCTCGACTCTTTCCCAAGCCCGCGCTACCTCTTCTAGATCCGGCTCGACCGTGGCGTGACAGCGCCTGCCGGCATCCGATCGGCTCAGCGCGATCAGGGCGGTTCCGGCAAAAACCAGAATCACGTCATTGGCCCCCTCGAAAATGCGGGTAACCCGGGCATCGCGCAGCAGCCGTTCAACGCCCAAGTCGCTTAAAAAACCGAGCGCGCCGTGCAATTGAATCGCGCGATCGCAGATATCAAAAGCTTCGTCGCTACAAAAAACCTTGGTCGCCCCGGAAATCCCGTCGATCGACCCCCCGTTTATATCTTCGATACCGGTACGTTCGACCATCGCTTCCATCGCCCAGAGCTTGGCGGCCATGGTGGCCACGTGGGCCCGGGAAGCGCCGAAATGGCCGATACTGCGTCCGAACTGTTTTCGCTCTATTACATAAGATAATACCGCGTTGAGCGCGTTGCGCGCGGCTCCGATACAGCCTGAAGCCATGATCGTCCGGCCCCAAGTCAGAATGTGCTGCGCATACGCTATCCCCTGACCAGACGTTCCAAGCACATTCTCCATGGGAAGCATTACGCCGTCGAAGCTCACGGTCACGGTCGAGCTGCCGCGCAATCCCATCTTGTGCTCTTCGGCGCCGACTTCAACTCCCGGCGTATCTCGCGGTACACACACGAGCGAATGCGCGCGCGCGCCGCCCATCTCGGGACTTCGGGCGAGAACGGTGTATAGTCCGGCGAACCCGCCGTTGGTGACATAACTCTTCTCACCGTCCAATCGGACCTGTTCTCCCCGAGGGGTCAGCGTGGTTCGAATCGCCATGAGATCCGAGCCCGCCCCGGTTTCCGTCGCGGCGAACGAGGCGATGGCCTCGCCCGAGGCGAGCTTCGGGAGCCATTTTTCCTTCAGGCTCTGCGAGCCGTACGCGATCAGGCCGCGGGTTCCGAGTCCGTTGTGTAGCCCGATGGAAGTCGCGAACGATCCGTCCCGTGTAGCCAATTCGCTGACGACCTGACAGATATCGCCTAGCGAGAGAGCGAGACCCCCGTAGCTTTCAGGAATAGCCAGACCAAACAGCCCGGCCTCGGCCGCGGCCTTGAGCACTCTTCGAGGAAGTTGCGCCGCTCGATCGAACGCTATCGGATCGATTTCGCGGGCGGCAAACCGACGCGCCTGCTCCACGACCAACCCGAGCATCGAACGGTCGGTAGCCTCGCGCACGGCCTGATGAGATTGAACTATCGGGTCACTCATTAGGGTGTTGTTCGGCATAGTGATGTTCGACAAAAGCGCAGGCGTCCTCGATGGTGCTGATTCCCATCGCGTCCTCCATCTCCAGGTCGAGCTTGAGCTCTTCACTAATCGTCGAAAGAAGCTCCAAGCTTCCGAGCGAATCCATTCCGAGATCTTCTCGTAACCGATCGGTTGGTTTTATCGACTTCGGGTCGTCTAATTCCAGAATCTCCGCCACCAGCGCGATAATTCGTTGGCGTCGCTTGGATTGATCGTTATTGACATGACTATTCATCGCTTCTTCCTCTTTTTTTTACGCAGCCGCGATTCACGAATTCTGCTTTTGCGCGCTTTGAAGCGCGCACTCGCGGCGGCGGATCTTGCCGCTCGTCGTGCGCGGCAGTGAGCCGACAGCGCCGAGCTGCACGTCGTCGACCTTAACGCTGAGGGCGGCCAGCAGCTCGCCTCGGATTTCTTTGACAATACGTTCTCGTAGCTCGGGGTCCTTTTCACGCGTCTCGGCCATGACCACCAGGTCATCGGTTCCGGTGGTTGGATTCGGCCGCGCAAACGCCGCCACGCCTCCGTGGTGTACGCCTGAAACCTCGCTCGCGATCTGCTCGACGTCGTATGGATAGATGTTTCGTCCGCCTTTGATGATAACTTCCTTGGCCCGCCCGACGACAAAGAGTCGGCCGTTATCCATGAAACCGAGATCGCCCGTATGTAGCCAGCCGTCCGAAATCGTCTCGCTCGTGGCCTTTTCGTTATGGAAGTAGCCATCCATCAACGAAGGGCTTTTCACCATAATCTCTCCGACGATTCGCTCATCGACGGCTTGTGAATTCGACCCGGTAACGCGGACCGAGGTTGCGGCCACGGGATAACCGACCGAGACTGCGATATAGGCGTCAGCCGAAGTTGACGCAGCCGCCTTGCCTCTTTGGTCTAGTAAAGCGCGATCGACGCTCAGTGTCTGATATTTATTATCCAATTTAGGAAAGGTTATCGCGAGCGTACTTTCCGCCATGCCGTAAACCGGCATCATCACCTCGGGACTAATCCCCTTGTCGGCATAGTGCTCGATAAAGCGGGAGACCGTGGTTGGATACACCGCCTCGGCGCCATTGAGCGCCGCTCGCCAACTATCCAAGCGGACCTCTTGCTCACTTTTCGCTCGGCTTACACATAGGTCATAGGCGAAATTCGGCGCCGCGGCCAAAGTCCCCTTATGTTGCGAGATAAGCTCGATCCAACGGCTCGGTTTCATCAAAAACGCCTCAGGCCGTATAATGTGTACATGCGCCGGATGACAGATCGTCGTCAACAAAACCCCGATTAGCCCCATATCGTGAAACAAGGGAAGCCAGCTCACCACGTGATCGTCGCGGGTGAGACGGAGCGCCCTGGCGATCGCGCTCGTATTGGAGAGCAGTGCCCGATGGGAAATCACGGCGCCCTTGGGCTTTCCCGTGGTGCCGGATGTATATTGTATAAAAGCGGAGTCGCTCGCGCTGATCGACGTGAGCGCCGGCGAAGCAACGTTACCGTCAAGCACGTCGCTTTCGCAGAGCACGTGCTGCAGCCGTTCTCGCAGGCCTTCCTCTTGCGCGATCGCTTCCTTCATCCGTTGCGAGGTCACGATCACGCGTGCTTCGGAGTTTTCGATGATCGATGCTAAGTTTTGTAAATAGCGTCCCAGACCGCCGAAGGTCATGGGCGAGGCCAGAGGAACCGGGACCGCGCCCAAAAGATTCGCGCCGAAGAAGGTCTCGACGAATAGCGGAGAGGTAGGCGTTAAAACCACGACGCGATCGCCCTTTTTGACCCCGCAGCGATGCAATAAAGAGGCTTGGCGTCTGGCTCCTTCAAGCGCCGCCCTCGCTGTTATTCGGGTCGGCTCCTTACCTAAATAAAGGGTTAAGTAAGGCTCATCATCCCGCGCCGAAGCCTCGAGCGCCGCCACGAGAGAGTCGTACGCCGGGCGGGCCGGTTCCGCGCTTGTCGCCAGCGCTTTGAGTTGGGACGGCTCGGTTGGGCTGATTTGATGCACGTCGCTTGATATCATGATTTACGCGAAGCCGCTACGAATAAGCGCGGGTTTTAGAAAGATTACGCGTCATTTCCTACTTTTCTTACATGGATTCGGCCGGCCGGCCGGGTGTATATTAAAGGAAGGGTAGAGTCGTCAGGTAAGCGGTATTGCATGGTTGCTTTCAGTTACAATTGACAGGGCTCGACTTCAAGGCCGCGATGATTGTCCGTTTTTATCCATTAATCCAATTTGAAAAAGGGCCGGCCGAAAGGAGATAGACCCATTCTTTTCGAAGATGCAATTCGATATTTTTCCGAGGCTTCTCGGATCATGGATATCGGATCGAGTATCGAAAGACTCTTGGTGTCGCCTACTCGCGAGGTCAAGGTTCCGATAGCGATCGAAATGGACAACGGATCGGTGGGCGTTTTCGACGGTTATCGAATTCAGCACAATTGCGCTCGCGGGCCCTTTAAGGGAGGTCTCCGGTACCATCCCGAGGTCAATCAGGACGAAATCAACGCCCTCGCCAGCCTGATGACCTGGAAGACCGCCGTGGTCGGCATTCCATACGGAGGCGCAAAGGGCGGCATTACGGTCGATCCGCGGAAGCTGAGTATCGGCGAGATACAGCGTCTCACGCGCAAGTTCGTGGGCCAGATCCACATGTTTATCGGGCCGAATATCGACATCCCGGCTCCGGATGTGAACACCGACGGTCAGACCATGGCATGGATTATGGACGAGTATTCGAAATTTCACGGATTCTCGCCGGGGGTGGTTACGGGTAAACCGATCGAAGTGTACGGCTCCAAGGGGCGAGAAGGCGCTACCGGTCGCGGGGTCGCGCTTTGTACCCAATGGGGTCTCAAAGAGCTCGGTATTAACGTAAAAAACGCCAGCTACGCGGTTCAAGGTTTTGGAAATGTGGGGAGCTGGGCTTCGCGGGTTTTGAGTGATATGGGCGCAAAGCTCGTCGCTGTGGGAGACGAATTCGGTTATCTAAAAAATCCTGAAGGCTTTGATATCAAAGCCTTGGTCGCACACGTAAAAAAGCATCCTCAACATTCGGTGATGGATTTCAAGGGCTGCGACCGTATTTCCGTTGAGGAATTCTTCGCCATGGATGTTGACGCGCTGATTCCGGCCGCCTTGGGGGGCGTGATAACGGAAAAGACAGCGGGCAGTATTCGCGCGCCGCTGATAGTGGAAGCCGCCAACGGCCCCACTAAACCGGAAGCGCATAAGATATTGTTATCAAAGGGGAAATTCGTCGTTCCCGATATACTGGCAAATGCGGGCGGCGTTACTGTCAGCTACTTCGAATGGGTTCAGAACGCCCAGTGCTTTTACTGGGAAGAGCCCGAGGTGAACCAAAAGCTCGAGACGATTCTGTACAAGGCCTTCAATGAGGTCAACAAGATGGCAAAGGCGGCGAAGCTCGACCACCGAACCGCGAGTTTTCTTTTGGCCATTCGCGAGGTCGGCAAATCGACGGTGCTGCGAGGTTTATAATAGCATGTATAAAAGAGAACCAAGCCTTTGTTTGATCGCGCCGCGGCTCGAATATCGAGAGGAGCGATAGATGGATTTAAGCAACCTTCTGATATTCAAAGGACTCACTCCGGAACTCATCGCTGAGTTCGCGACCGCGTGCGAAACGCATCGGTACAAGGCCGGGGTCGATATCATCACCAAGGGTCAGAAGGGCGACCTGGTTTACTTCGTAATCAAGGGACGCCTGCAAGTATTTCTACCGGATGAAAATGGAGACGAAAGTCGTGTGCTCGCCGAATTGAATCCAGGCGCGGTCTTCGGCGAGATGGAGCTGTTGACCGAACGGCCGAGATTCGCCAGCGTGAGCGCGCTGACCAACATCAAGCTGTGGGCGATTTCCTTCGACGATTTTCGCGCACGAATCGACGGGGGAGACGTGGCGACGCTTAAGATCATGTTCAATATAGCAAAAATACTCGCTCACCGTTTGGAAGCCATCGCGGAGAAGCTTTCGGAAATCGGAGAAGGCCGAGCCGAGGTGCATCGAGAAGAGCTTCGCTCCTTTAGAAGGAAATTGTTCAGCGAATGGGATTTCTAACGCGCCCCCGAAAGAAAACGGCGCCGTGACGGGGCGGGAAGCAAGGCCGCGTTGGTCTCGAGACGGCGAAAGTAGTTGAGCCCTTCTATGACGTTTTTTCCTAACCTTTGGGGCCGGGCGATTCAGTCCTCGATGTTGTATCTTCTCGACGTTCTTTGCGGCGATATGGTTTCCGAAGGCGGCCCGCCCGATCCATGCTAGAATCCGCCTATTCGAACCGCTCGAAAGTTAGGGATAACAAGTTGTATAGCTATCTTTGAAGTCTAACGATTAATGGCAGCTTACGGAGGAGCTAAATGGCGCTAGAAGCGAAGAATAACATCGCATCCATCAGCAAGGGTAAACCGCGAACGTCGTCAAAAAAACGGACCCCCGCTCGGGCAGCGCTCGAGACCGGCGATTTCGTAATCAAGGATATCGGGCTAGCGGAGTTCGGCCGAAAGGAGATCGAGATAGCCGAGCGAGAGATGCCGGGTCTGATGGCGACGCGCGCGAAATATGGTCCCCAAAAGCCGCTCGCGGGGTTGCGCGCGACAGGTTCGCTACACATGACGATTCAAACCGCGGTTTTGATCGAAACCCTGGTAGAGCTCGGTGCGGATGTGCGCTGGGCGAGCTGCAATATCTTCTCGACACAGGATCATGCGGCCGCTGCTATCGTAAAGACCGGCGTACCGGTTTTCGCCTATAAGGGCGAGAGTCTGGAGGATTATTGGAAGTTTACCCTTAGCGCCTTGAGCTGGCCTGACGGCAAAGGTCCGAATCTAATCATCGATGATGGGGGCGACGCGACGCTGTTGGTACACCGGGGATTTCAAGCGGAGAACCGGCCGGAGATTTTGGACGAGCCCACCGATAACCATGAGCTCGCGATTATCAATTCAACGCTGAAGCAGTCGCTCGCGCAGCGACCCGGATGGTTTCATCAAATCGTAAAGGAAATCCGCGGCGTTTCCGAGGAAACCACGACCGGCGTAAACCGTCTCTATCAGATGATGGAAAGAGGCGAGCTTTTATTTCCCGCGATCAATGTGAACGACTCGGTTACTAAGAGTAAATTCGACAATCTTTACGGTTGCCGCGAATCGCTCTGCGACGGGATCAAGCGCGCTACCGATGTGATGCTCGCGGGTAAAACCGCCGTTATTTGCGGCTACGGTGACGTTGGAAAGGGCTCGGCTCAGAGTCTGAGAGGATTCGGCGCGCGCGTCTATGTGACTGAGATCGATCCGATCTGCGCGCTACAGGCGGCCATGGCGGGTTATCCCGTGGTCACGATCGAGGATACCCTGGGAGAGGCTGATATCTATGTTAGCGCGACCGGCAATCGGGATGTGATCACGCTCGAGCACATGCTGAAGATGAAAGACCAGGCGATCGTCTGCAACATCGGCCATTTCGACAACGAAATCCAGGTCGGACGCCTGAAGACGGTTAAAGGAATTGAGCGGGTAAACATCAAGCCGCAGGTTGACAAGTGGGTTTTTCCGGACGGTCACGCGATTTTCGTCCTGGCGGAGGGGAGGCTGGTAAATCTCGGTTGCGCGACGGGCCATCCGAGCTTTGTCATGAGCAACTCGTTCACCAATCAGACGCTGGCCCAGATCGATCTCGCACGAACCGACTATCGAATCGGCGTGTACACGCTTCCGAAGAAACTGGATGAAGAGGTCGCGAGGCTGCATCTGGATCATGTTGGAGTCAAGTTGACGAAACTGTCCAAAGCACAAGCGGAATATATCGGTGTTCCGATCGAAGGTCCGTTCAAGTCCGAGCACTATCGGTATTGAGCTTAGAGCGTGTTATATAAGTTCCTCCGCTCGTCTTTCGGGCGGGACGGCCCAATCTGCGGCGTCGCTCGCTCCTCGAAATAGCGCTGCTACTCCTTCGTCGCGGCTCCTTGCATCTCGGACCGTCGCGCTCCGAAATACTCGGTCGGACCTTATTAAATACGCTCGTAGTCCCGCGAACTTAGAGCCTATCGCAGTAGGCCTTGTCGCCAGCGGTCGATCTCTCGTCGCCCGTTGTACTCGGCTTAGCGCCGCTAGGCCTCCACGCGCCGTGCGCCGATCCGCCTCGAAATCGACTTTGTCAAGGCGAGCCTTTGGCTAATCGATATGTTGTATCCGATGGCATAATTTTTCTGTTTTTATATGTATTACAGATTTGCTCCAACCAATATCCACGACTCTCTTTGTGCCGGATGCGGTTTTTTTGCCTGCTTTTCAAAGAATTTAGAGCGGTTTTTCCCCCTTTTCGATAGATGTCGTACAGTCTACCACTCAAATGTTCCACATTTGCGCGTTTTATTGTATACTTAGGGGACACGAACCCGAGCCGGAGCAATCTTATGAAGCGACTATTAACCCATTTTGTTTTGGCGCTTTTGCTAGTCGTAGGCTTTTCGAGCGGCGCGGCAGCGGCAGGTAGCGCGATCGCCGAGGCGATGAACGACCTACGTTGGGGTATGAGCGAGCACGAGGTTACGTTTTATCTTAGCCATCGGATAAAGGCACTTTACGAGGTCAAGATGAAAAAAGCCTCAGCGATGGAAAAGGGTCGGCTGGAGCAGGAAGCGCGGTCTCGTTTTCAAGATATCAAAAACAGCCGGGTTGAATTCGATGGGCGACGCACGCGCTGGGATAGCGGTTTAATCGCTTATGAGTTCACGCACAATAACGATGAGTCGATGCTGGTAGCGAGTGACGACAATTCGACCAACTTCTATTTTTTCATCAACAACTCGTTGTGGAAGTGGTTCAAAACGTACGATCGGGATGCCTTTAGAGGGAAGAACTTCAATCAGGTTTCGACCGCTCTAGAAAAGAAATTCGGTAGGGGATTCAGAAAGCAAGCGGAGAGCATCCCCGGAGCGGGCATGCGCCCGGTGGTCGAATGGCGCGATCGCAACACCCGTTTGCGCGCGGTTGACCAAACCGGCGAGCACGGCCGTATCTGCTTGGTCTTCGAAGACAGCTCGATTATTGGGCAACTCTCTTCGTTACGAGCTAATCCCGATAAGCGGCTTGCCAAGCTTCGAGCCGCACCGGCGAAGAAAAAGGTAGACGAGGCGGATTCGGATCAGGCTTACGAGACCGTTTCGAGCAAGGACAATGGCGAAACCGCGGATACAAAGTCTCGCAAGAGCGTCTTCGCCCACGAAGCCAGATCAGAGACCGACGAAGAGTACGAGGCTCGTCGTCAACGCGTTCTCGATCAGCGGGCCGAGGCGCAACGAAAAAAGCACGAGCGCGAAATGGCGGCCAAGCGGGCCAAAGCTCTGGAAGGTCTAAAAGACCTTGAAGACAACGATCCGTTGAGCGGTTTATAGTCTTTACCTCGACGTTGGATAAAGTATTGTTGACGATGAGCTCGATTACAGTTTTCCGTACGCGATCACCTCGGCTTTGATCATCTCGTGATTGGCCTTTCCCGGGGGCACGATGGGAAAGACATTCTCGCCATCCCCTGGGCGATGAACCCCGCGCCTTTCTCGTGTCGCGCTAATACGTGGCGTTTCGCGCTCTGTCGCAACGCGTCATACAACGGAAGAGTCGACGAGCCGGGTATACCGGCCACGATTTGAACGCCTTGTCGTTCAAGTAGCGTCGTGATGATCTCTGAGCCTGACTTTCGCGTGTTTGATCTTCCTTTCTCTGATTCGTTCGCTTGCCCGCTTTTCTCGGCAAAAGAAGAACGTAACCGTTCAGGGGGGTACTGTTGTTTGACTTCGACGGCGGCCAATTCATCCCGTAAAACCGGCTTTCGTCCTCGCGCCGGCTCGTCAGGTACAGCAAGTACCATCCTCGCCGGCCCTG
>JAFGIB010000091.1 GCA_016929805.1 Deltaproteobacteria bacterium
ACAGGATCTAAGAAGTGCTTCCGGCTTTCAACCTATTGAAATATTTAGCTATTAACCTGATCGAGAATCATGCTCGGTGATTTAGCTCTATCGTATTCAGGTCGGGCCATCTTCGGTTTAGGTTTCTTGGACCGCGGCTGCAACCATAGCCGGAACATCTGGCGTTCGTGGTCGGTGGTGTGTTACAAAGGTGTAGCCGAGATACGAGATAGAATGAGCTATCGTGAGTAGTGTAGTTGTCGCGATTTTTATCGGTTTTAGCGTAAGCCTCTTGGGATGCGAGCAACAAGAGCGTCAACCTGATACGTTCTTCGATTCAGCGGCGCCTTCTAGCCCGCGAACGAATGGTGACCCGCGAATCTATGCGGATGCGAGCATGACTACTGACGGTTATACAACGATCGATTCAGCTTTCGGCTCGAACGCGATCGATAACGCCGACGCGAAAGCCGATGCGGCTGTTGTTATTGACGCGAACGACAGAATAAATACCGGAACCGATGCCAGCGCGGAAACCGACGGGTATTTTGAAACCGAAGCGGCCACGGACGCGGCCGCGGGCGCGAACGAGTGGGTCACTTTTACCAACGGCGAATACTGGAGCGATATCGACGGAGAGCGAATCCAAGCCCATGGCGGCGGATTCATTCAAGTGGACGATACCTGGTACTGGATCGGAGAGGACAAGTCCCACAACCAAGCCGGATTCCGCGGTGTCAACTGCTACGCATCTCGAAATCTCGTAGACTGGGAGTTTCGAAATGCGATCATCACGCGAACGACACATCCCGATTTGAACACCAGTGATCGCATTATCGAAAGGCCCAAGGTTATCTACAATGACGCAACCGGCCAGTACGTGATGTGGCTCCATTGGGAAGGACAGAACTACGCTGACGCGGAGGCGGGCGTTTTCTATTGCGATACGGTTTGCGGTGATTATGCCCTGTACCGTCACTTCCGTCCCAATAACAACATGTCGAGAGATGGTACACTTTTTAAGGACGACGACGGTACAGCTTATTTCATCTCGGCGGCTAATGAGAATGCCGATTTAATTATCTATGAGCTGCAGGATGACTATCTCGATATCGAGAGACAGGTCACAACGCTTTGGATCTCAAGCTGGCGGGAAGCCCCGGCTGTTTTCAAGCAAGCGGATCGATATTATCTAATCACATCAGGTGCCACAGGATGGGATCCCAACCAGGCGCGCTACGCTTCGGCCAGCAGCATCGATGGCCCTTGGAGCCCGCTGCAAAGTATCGGTGACGGCGTTACATACGATAGTCAGCCCGCCTATGCGATTCCTTATATTGGGAGCGTAACCACGACGTTCATCTATGCAGGCGACCGCTGGCAGGATCCGGACCTCGAAAGCTCCAAGTACATCTGGCTTCCGATCAAGAAGAACGGCACGAGTTTAGCCCTGGACTATTATGAGCGGTGGCGGCTCAATCTCCATACGGGTGAGTGGCGCGCCTATGACGAATTCCTTCCGCAGTCCGAGTGGACTCTAATCTATGTAGATTCGGAAGAAACCGACGATGAAGACGGACGCGCTATTAACGCATTTGACGACATCTCATCAAGCATATGGCATACGCAATGGGATGCGGGCGGACCCCATGCGCCTTTACCTCATGAGATTCAAATTGACCTCGGAGCGGTATGGAACATCGATGAGATGCGTTATCTGCCGCGGCAAGACGGTAACGAGAACGGCATCATCATTGACTATGAATTTTATGCCGGTATGAGCAGGAACGATTGGGGCTACCCGGTCGCTGCCGGAGCTTTTACTGCTAATCAGGAAGCTAAGAGGGTCTCTTTTACGACGACCCGTGCTCGATACGTTCGGTTAGTGGCGCTCAGCGAGATCAACGGAGATGAATGGGCTAGCGTGGCTGAGCTCGACCTGATCGGCGAAATCGCTCGATAGGTAGGATAAAAACGACCGTGTGTTTGCCGATTCAGCGAGCGAGATATAATACCCGGCTCGGCCCATCATTGTCCGCTAAACCGAATTTCGCGGTAGCGCCGGCGGGTAACCGCCCCGGTCGACCCGATCCGGATAGTTAAACTAGCTTCGAGTCTGCGAAGCTCTCACGTCGTCTCTCCCCACGTGAAGGTCGACCGGCGCTCCAAAGTATAGTGTGCGTGTCGGGTAAGCGATCTCTATGCCGCGCTCCGCGAAGCGCTCGCAGATCGCCAGGTTGATCTGTTGCTGAATGTCCATGTACAGGTTGTAGTCGGGTTCGAGCACATAGTAGACGACCTCGAACAGATAGGCGGAGTCTCCGAACTCCTTAAAGTGAGCGCGGTCAAAACGGGTCCGCTCTAAATCACTGATAATCTCGCGGACCATATCCGGGATAACTCGAAGAGTCTCGGGCGAGGTCTGGTAGGTGACGCCAAAGGAAAAAACAATTCGGCGTTCCTGCATACGTTTGTAATTACGTATGCGCGACGAGAGCAAATCCGAGTTCGAAAAGATAAGCTGTTCACCGGACAGACTGCGAATTCGGGTCGTTTTGAGCCCAATATGCTCGACGGTTCCCAAGTAGTCTCCTACGATGACGAAGTCACCGTTGATAAACGGCTTGTCCAAGGTAATCGAAAGGGCGGCAAGTAAATCGCCGAGCACATTCTGCAAGGCTAACGCCCCCGCGATTCCACCGATGCCCAGCCCGGCCACCAACGCGGTTACGTCAACCCCGAGGTTGTCAAGCACCAGTAAAAGCCCGCCGGACCATATCAGCACACGAACCACGTAGGAAATTCCCTGAAGCGTGGTCACCGTTCCCGGATCGCTCTCCGAGCGGGCGCTGCGCTCGTTCTCCATCCACGACGCGACCGCTCGGTTCGCCCAGATGGTGGCTTGAATAATAACCACCACGATGAGCGCCGCGCGCAGCATTTCCGTCGTCGTGGGCTTCATCTGGAGCGTCAAGCTGCCGACAAAGGCGGAAATGAGCAAAAGAAACGTGTTCTTGGTCGAACCGAGCGTTTGCACCAATACGTCGTCCAGCGAAGTGCGGGTACGCTTTGCGAATCGCTGCAAACGCCCCCGAAGCAGAGTAACGGAAAGTCGCATCACCAGAAATACCGCTAACGCGACCGCCAGCGCCGACAACCATTCAAACACGGTGTTACCGGCGACGCTTTCGTCCAGCAAGGGTAGACTATTCAACTTTTTCATCAATTCGTTCATCGCTCACTATCTTTCCTCTGCTCATCCTCGCCATAACGCAAACGTCTTGTCAATGCATCAACGCGTTTGACTGGAACAACGAGAAACACAAATCCACCAACTTGTATTTTGTTTAGTCGCAGCGCAATTAGCTGCTTTCTCTACCTTAGACGTCGAGCGAAAACGCGAAAAAAGCGATTTTAAAAGGGCGCGTGGAACTTTTTTTTGGACGGCAGCCTAGTATACCCTAAGTGAGGTACCAAAAAAGTGAGCACGCCCTTAGGCTAGAGTTTCGCCATTTTACGCGAGCGGAGCCGATTACACGGACGGAGTTTTTGCAACGTCAAGGTCTATATTGTTACTAAACCTTAACGTTGCATTTGCTAAAAAATCGTTCATCAGCAACGCCACTTCCCGGGGTTTTTCTTCCTGAACGAAGTGTGATGCTTCAATGGACACGACTTCGATCGAATCGAAACCGTCCTCGACGTGATTCAAAAACGCCGGAATTATCACGGGATCGAGCTTTCCGTGGATATAGAGGCTCGGCATCGGAAAGGTCTTCCCCGCGAGCGTTTCCCAGTGCCGGGCATCCAACCGCGCGGTTCGGTAGTAAGATGCGGCCGTGGCGGGCGTGTTTTCGATGCTGTAGCAACGGACATATTCGTCAATGGCTTCAGCCGGAATCGTACCCTCCTTGACGGCATCGCCGAAGAAATAAGAGACCCAAACCCTTTCGTTGCCCTTGATCATGGCCTCGGGCAGCCCCCGTTGCATCTGGAAGTATTGATACCAAAAGGGCATCGCGCCCCGGCTGAAGATGAGCTGCCGCGCCTCCTTCGTTCCGACGGGGTTAGTCAGCACGGGGATATTTAGAAGCACCAGTCGCTTCACACGATTGGGCACGAGCAGCGCCGCTTCCTGGGCCACGATGCCGCCCCAGTCGTGACCCACCAGAAAAAAGGAATCGATTTTCAGGTTATCAATAAGCTCAATAATGTCCTTTGCCAGCTCCGCCTTTTGATAGGCTTCTAGCTTCTGTGTACGTTCGCTGTCGCCGAGCCCGCGTAGGTCGGGCGCAATCACGCGCAGCGACGGATCCAGATGGGCTACGACTCCTTCCCAGCAATAGGAGCTCTCCGGCCAACCGTGCAACATCACCACGGGAAAGCCATTGGGATCGCCGCCCTCCCGGATATTGAATACGCCTCTCGCCACAGTGATTATTCTTGTCTTCAAGGCCATTTTATTACTCCTTAAAATCCGCTTTCCAGGATTACCAATGCGTAAATTTTACTAAATGCGTGGATATAGTGTGGATGTTACTAGCGACGGTGCCGGTGATGATCATGACCCCGACCCGGTTAGAACGACTTTCTTTCGACCAAATTAGTATCTATAAGCGACGGGCCGATTCTATCGCCTATAGCGCCTTACCGCCCGTTTTTTTCGTCATCGGCAGCATCTTTTCGAGGAGCGTCAGTAGTGGCAGCCAACTGGGAGTTGTGACCATGAGATCGAATTCGCTCGCGTCGCACCTCGCGGGTAATATGCCAATCGACAGACCGCCGCTATTGCGGGCCAGCGTCGCCATCGCAATTTCATCATTGCTGTTACCGATGACAAGCGGATAAGAGGCATCAAGTTGCGCCATTCGCAACTTTAAGATCCTCAGTTTGTCCTCGGGCCCGACAAGCAGCGGCGCATGATAGCGCTCGAATACCCTGCGGCCATTGTCGTCGGTCGCGAATATGATGCGGTTAGAGTCCGCGAAACGTACGTGCGGTTTTCCGTCGCAGTTGAGTTGCCGAACGTACTCCTCGGCGATGATATCAATGCCCAGACTGATAAAACCCAACGGGACGCGGCGTCCCAGTAGGCGTAAGGTTTCGAGGGCGCCGGAAAAAGAACGCGTGGGGATTCTGCGCGCTTGCGTAAAAAAGTACGCCTCCGGTATGCCGCGCATGCTCTTTTCGTAGCGCTGCATCAGCTCTTGATTGGAGGGAATACGACCGATACGCGACAAAAACGAGACCTTTCGAATATAGGCTCCACCCGCGAGCATTTGGGGCAAGAAACGCCGGTCCGACGAGGCCAACGGCTTGGTCGCAATGGCGAAGAATATCAGGTAACCGAGCTCGGTCTGCGAAAAACCGGGGTTGACGCATTCGTCGAGATCAACGGCCACGATATCTGAACGAAGCAGACGCTCGCGAAGTTCGTCAGGACAAAAGCGCGAACGCAAGTTTGGTACAGGCACATAGGGATGAGAAGTAGCGGCGACGATGGTTTTCATTGTTTCTTTGTCGTAGACGTGACGTTGATATACACCTCCGAAATAAAAAACAAACATCGCCTGATCGGCGAAGGTTGCCCACGCACGGTCCGCCGTAACTTCCTAAAAAGTCATGGCGAACATCTCATTTCGAGCGCAGCGAGAGAGCGAAAACAGAGATTTGTCGTCGCCCTTGGCTCCACGGTATTTCAGCTTACGCTTTCTCGCCTTTGCTCTTTGAGAAGCTACCGTACTGCCTTTTCGAAGCGAGACACAACAATAATTATTCGCGCCCCAAGCCTAAAAGTATGCTGACCGATGCTCCGCTTTCGGGAGATTTCAACCAATAGGCACAAGTAATCGTTTTTTTCGCATAACAACCGATGGTATTAGGACTCGCGTCAAAATAAATGGTGCGTTCGGCGCCCGGATTTAGCTCAGATTTGCCTCGAACCGATTTTACGAAATCGGAGGAATAGCAGCTCTATTTCGAGAATTTCGCGGAATCGAATCGAGGCGAATATGGCCTGAAGATGGGATGCTAAATGCAACATTTATTTTGATCCGAGGCCTAAAGAGCTTTGCGACGCTCAATGCGTGGATGAACAACCGTAACGAAAGATGCGCCTTTTACGAAAGACAGACGAATCATTAATAAGACTGCCCGATGAAGGGAATGACGTGAGAATCGAACGACTCTTGCGTTCGGCCGTCCGGGCATTAATTGACTTTATAAAGAGTAACTCGCCGCATGAGAGCGTCCGGATCGCGATACATGAACTTGCTCCGAATCAGAGTCAGTCCATCGATTCGGGTATTACCACAAGCCAATCGATCATACGCGAAGTGTAAATAGACCGCGCCGCACGGCGAAAAGTGGTGTTGCGAAAAACGATCCGCTTCATCGTCCCGACCGAAAAGTCGGAGTAACATCGTCCGATAGCGCACATCGTCCGCGGCGACGAGATAGGCGATTTTTTTTCTATGAAGGAACTCCTTCAGCGCCGCATCGGAGGTAATCCGGCGTAGCTCAAGGTCCGCCTGCAAATAGCGTTTATAATAAAAGGTATTACTGACGATAGGGCGGCCCGTGAAGTAGACAAAAGCGCTGCCGAAGTTGGGAGAAGTCATAATGCCCTTTGGATGCACCTCGGTGGAAGGCGGTATGTCATCGGCGAAGATGGCCGCCAGCCGTCCGTAACGACTAACCGAGGGCAGACCATCGGTTCCGAAGTAGGCTAACGGTTCGATCAGTAAAGCGGTCATCAGCACGCCGAACGCCAATTTGCGTCGCCCCGCTAGCGGAGCGATAAAAACGAAAACCATAATAATAAAGCCGGGAACCGCCAGATGGGCGAAGCGTTTTTGCGAGAGAGACATCAGCAGCAAGACCAAGGAGAACCAGAGATTAACCGGTATCATGGAGCCGCCGCTTTCAGACTCTATGTTTCGTCTACGAAGCGCGAGAAAAAGAAAGGGAAATAGCGCGTATAAAACCCCAAAATAGAGATGCATGTAGTCGACGCTGAACCCGCGACGAGTTAAAAAAATCGGCCGGGACTCGACCATGTTGGATATAAAATCATCCCAGCCCGCAAGGTAGTTTACGACAAATAGCATCGCACCACGGTATACCGCGAGGACGCCGACAACAGCCACGCAATATACAATCGCGAGATAGAGGGGACGAACGCGATTTGCCACAACTAACCCGCTGCACAAAAGCGGCAAAACCGCAGCGTGAAACAGGGACATGGTGGTGAAAGAAAAAAAGGAACGGTGACCGATGGCCTCGATCGTGGAGATAATAACCAGACCGAGTGACAAGACTACGGCGTAAGTAGTGAAATGAGGAGATTCAGGTTCCCGGCGGCTGAAAACCCGAAGCGTCAGCCAAAGCGCGTGAAACATGACGGCAAGGTTGGCGAGAAAAGTGCTGCACCAAATGGCGAGGCATAGTCCCAGCGCGAGCGACGCCGTCGCGAGGCGAGAGCGCGCTTTTGCAAGCACATGAGGCGTTAACATCAGCAAGGGCACGCCGACCATCTCGACCACGTGGTGGTCGAAATCCGCCACGGCGGACACCCCTACGAAAGCAAGATTAAGGCAAAAGCATAAGCAGGCCAGCCGAGTCAAGGAAGCCGGCAAGTAAATCAACGCGAGTCGATAAAATACCGCTAGCGCAGCGAGAGAAAGCGCGATCGAGCAAAACGGAAGCGCCCAAACCAGCCTCTCCCAAGTCGCGCCGAAAAGCTTCGCTACGCTGAAAACCGCGGCCCACAGATAGTCGAATCCGAGAGACCACTCGGCGACGGCTCCGTTTGGATGCGCCATGAATGGATCAAAAAACCGGGCTTTGGGGAAATCGGCGAATTGGAGAGAGGTGCGGTGAGCGTGATAGTAAGAATCCGATCCAGCGAGCAATGGTCTCGATAGGCCTTTTAAAAAAATCTCGCCGATGGGGATGACGCGGACGCCGACGTGCGCGGTTACCAAGCCTGAAAGGATGGCAATAGACTGCAGTAGTCTCAGACTCGTATGTTGATTGATATATCGCACCAATTGCCAGGCATCCTGTGACTCGTAGTAAAAACCAAGTCGCGAGCGGCGTCGTTTTAGTGCACGACGCTCAGATACGGTGCGGGCGCGTATGACCTCAGATAACCGCTTTCTTCCGCTATAAAAGCCCATCCGCGCTCGTCGACGCGTAGAAAGTCCGGCACCAGATCGCAGTCCAAGCCGTTCCCGAGCGAGACGCCGTCTGCCGGTCGCAGGACGTGAACCCGAGCCGTGGGAACGAAAAGCGCCCCGTGCCGCAAAACCGGCTCGAGTTGCCTCGGCACGTCATCGGTCGTCGGATCCGATAGCACGCGCGACCAAGCAATCGCTCCGGAGAGCAAATCGAGCGCGCAGACCCGACCCGAAGGCGAGTTGACGATCAACAGGTCATCCACCTGTAAAGCGGTCCCTCCCCTACCGATACCGGGATCAGGGACATTCCAGAGCAACTCTCCCCCGCTCGGATCGACTCCCACTACGCGACTGTTACGTAAACCGCCGACGGGAATCACAACCACAGATCCCGCGTTGATCGGGCTCGCGTTTGCCGCTGAGTCAAGCATACGACGCCAGAGTAAACGACCGGAGTACAGGTCGATGCCGCAGGAAAAACCCAGGTTGTTTCCCGGCTCGCCCGAACAAGCGATCACGACGTCCGCGGTCACCGATGGGGCGAGGCAAAAACGCGCGCGTTCGGAAAAACGCCAGACCACTTCTCCGGACGCGACGTCCAGCGCGTCGATCGATCCGCCGCCGCCAGCCACCAACAAAAGCCTTCCCGCGCGACACAGCCTGACAGGTCCCAAAGCGTGCGACTTAAAACGCCATCGCGGTTCTCCGGTGCGCAGATCCAGCGCTACCAACCGCTGTCGTCCTTCCGCTAGGATCGCGACCGGAGGGATGTTGCCTCCCCCGGCGAACATGCCCAACGGAGGCCCCGCCGACCTCGGCGTAATATGGCCGCGCGCGAACACGCTTCCGTACTCGAGATCGCATAGCTCGACCTCACCGTTCGCCAATAGACGTAGTAAAACCTTTCCGGTTAGAAAATACGAGGCGTGCATCGAGGGTTGTGACCAGATGACCTCGCCGCGATCCCGACACAGCGCTAGAGCGAGTTTCGCCGTCGCCACTACGATCCGATCCCCGCATAGAAAAGTCGTTCCCGCGTCTAAACCGTCGATTTCAGCACTCCAGCGTTCCGTATACCGAAGCCGTCCCTCCGGAATGCGGACAATAGGATCGCTGATTTCGTTTAACTGGCTCGGTTCCGTCGCTGATAGACGCAGCCGTTCCGGGTCGTCGGCTTCAAAACCATCAAGGCGGTCATGGGTCAACACGATTCGCCTCAAAAGCCGTATTTCGCCTCGAAGACCCGTGATCCTCAAATTCCGCGCTTGAATCCGGTCTAGAGCGATCAAAGCACGGGTGACATCCGACGCCAAGCGCAAAATCGGCAACGTCGCGTTGGCGACATCCAAAGCGGGTATGGTCAACGAATCGCTCTGCCCGCCGCCCAACGTCATCGCCACGCTTCCCTCTTTGCCGAGCCTGATACCTATTGTAAAGCTTTGGCTGCACAGTCGCGCGTTCAACTCGCGGCCCGCTTGCCAAGCTTCCACGAGGATTTTCGCGGCGGTCACCATGCGCTGAATCGCCAGCATGACGGGACCTCGCGTCACGCTAAAGCGTCTTCCGCGAGAATATACCCAAAGCTCGCCGTCAAACAGCAGCGCGTGAACATCCGCGAACGAGTGAGAACCGTTGGGGGTGTCGACCGAGGGCAGCACGCACGCGCTCAGACCAAACGCGAGCGGAACCTGCTCGCCGGGATCATCGACCGCGCCCGCGACCATATTACGCGCGAGCAAATCGAAATGCGGATCTTCGACGAGCGCGCTTTGCTCGGCGCGTTGAGCCACCTGCAGCATCGCCTGCCCGATCACGCTTTCGGGTTGCGTATCCGCGATCGCTCGCGCCGCCCGCGCGCAAGCATCGACCAAGGTTCGAAGCGGAATTGTACGGTCGCGTAGAAAGAGCTCGGGGACACTTTCGGTTCCGTAAAAGTCAATCCGTACCTGTTCCCCTCGCCTTACCAAAGCGAACTCGGCCGCGCTCTCGCTAAGCGGAAGGATAACCTTATGACGCGTACCGTTCGCCAGTGAAATAACGGCTGAAATCAATTCGGAGAGAACGGGCAATTCGTGCACATGCTCGATCGACCCGACCAAAAGCGACCTCAGATCCCGATCGAGACGGCGATCGTTTTTCTGCGTTACGCTTGTGTGAAAATCGCTCGGAAGCTGCAAGGTGTCTTTAACCATCAAGTTAGCCGCGTCGTTTTTAATCGATAGATCAAATGGTATTAGGGGGCGGCAAGAGAGCAAAAAAAACGGCTTTTCGAAAATGATACTGAAAGATCGATCTGCCGAAATTTTGAAAAAAATCGCCGACTCGGTTATTGAGACTATTTTTTGGTTAGCGAGAGCTGACTTTGGGAAAGCGCTCTAAAGCCAACCGCGCACCAGGATATCGGAAACGAGATTGCACAGAGCGTGAAAGACGATGGCGGCTCCAATTCCCCCTCGCCAAGCTCTAAGCGCTCCGAAAAGCAGCGCTGGAAAAAAAACAGCTAATCGCAAGAGATTGAGATCTACAACAAAATGAACCGTCGCGAAAAGAACGGCTTGAACCGCGATCGCGATAGGCGGAAATCCAACTCCGAACAGCCTGGTTTCAAGCGGATAAACGTCTCTAAGCCGTGTCTGAAAATAACCCCGAAACAGCGCTTCTTCGGGTAATCCCACCATAACGAACTGGGCGAACAAGTAAGAAAAAAAATTGCTTGGCGGTTGAAAGGTGAAGGGGTGTTGAGGGGCATGCCAGAAGAAGAATCCAGCCGTAAAGATCGGAAAAACCACTAATGCGACTATAAGCGCTAGGAGAGTTTCTTTTAGTGCTACCGGCAGCGCCTGTCTAAAAACCGAAATCAGGTCCCTCAACGACCCCAAAAAGCCGGGCGGTGTGTCCTCTAATGGGGGTGCGAGAATCCCATACAAATCAATACCGTAACGCCGCGCGCCCTGATCTTCTCGTTGCGCCATCCGCAACGAAGTGAAAAGAAAGAGAAATCCGATGAACAGGTGTTGGTATTCACCCACAAATGGCATTCGGCCTAAGGCGCTAATCGCTATTGTGGTCGCGGTAATAAAGGCGAATACGAGGACCAACTCGCGAAACGCGCGTCGAGACTCCTTTATCATAACGGATACGCTTGACCGCGATTCATCTGAGTCTAAACCTTAACGTTGCAAAAAACGTCGAGCGGAAACGCTAAAAAAGCGATGAAACAAGGGCGCGCGGAACTTTTTTTTGGACCGTAGCTCAGTGCACCCTAAGTGAGGTACAAAAAAAGTGAGCACGCCCTTAGTTCGCGCGATTTTTCGCGAGCGAAGCGCTTTACGCCGACGGAGTTTTTGCAACGTTAAGGTAAACTTTATCAATTCCGCAGGTGGACGCTTGATTCCTGAAGGGATCATCTCCGAAATCCGTAATCGGACCGATATCGTGGCGCTAGTAAGCGAGCACGTAAAGCTCAAACGTACCGGCGCAAACTATGTAGGGATCTGCCCGTTTCATCCTGACAAAACCCCATCTTTCAGCGTTCATCGAGCCCGTCAATTCTTTCACTGTTTTGGTTGTCATGTTTCCGGCGACGCTATCTCGTTTGTCATGCGCATCGAAAACCTTTCCTTCATGGAAGCGGTACGTATCCTGGCGAAACGCGCCAACATCGAAATTGAGGAAATCTCCGATGACGAAAGTCGCGCGCAACAACGCGAAAAAGCGCAAAAAGAGCGGCTATTCGCGCTCTCGCAGATTGCAGCCGACTTCTATCACGAGCAGCTACAAAGCCATCCCTCGGCTGAAATCGCTCAACGGGAGCTACGGAAACGCAACGTCAGCTCTGAGACCGTAAAGAAATTCCACCTCGGCTACGCGCCGGACGGTTGGGACGAATTAAGTCGTTTTATCGCGGAAAAAAGGCTTTCCCTATCCGAAGCCGAGCAGGTCGGCCTGATAATTCCGCGACGAAGCAGCTCGGGCTACTACGATCGCTTTCGCGGTCGATTGATCTTTCCGGTATTCGACACGCACGGAAGAGTGGTCGCTTTCAGCGGTAGAGCGTTGGACCATCCAGCGGCAAGAACCGACAAACAGGAACCCAAATACGTCAATAGCCCGGAGAGCCCACTCTACAAAAAGGGATCGATTCTATTCGGTCTCTATCAGAATCGAGTCGCGATCCGCCGCAACGGCTGGGCCGTGCTATGCGAAGGGAATTTTGATCTATTGGCGCTTTTTCAAGCGGGAGTCATCAACGCTGTCGCCCCGCTAGGCACGGCTTTTACTTTGAATCACGCCTATTTAATTCGCCGATTTGCCCAAAGGCTTACCGTCCTTTTCGACGGCGACGCGGCAGGGCGAAAAGCAGTAAGATCTATCTATCCGTTTTTGGTCAAAGCAGGTTTATCGGCTCGAGTCGTCAATCTTCCAGCGGGAGACGATCCGGACAGCTTCATCCGCACCAAGGGCGCCGAGGCATTAATTAGACTAATCGAAGGTTCAGCGGGTATTGTTGAAACAATAATCGACGAAACAGCGGAATCAGCCCTTCGACAAGCGGCCGATATCGCTCTGGCGATCAGGCAACTCGGCCCGATAATCGCAGAAGTACAAAGTCCAGTGGAGCGGCATAAATACATTGATCGTGTTGCTCAACGTTTTGAAATAAGAGACTTACGATCCATTTATAAAGAGCTGCGTGCCGGGGCGCGAGGCTCTGCAAAAGGAGAAGAGAGGACGACAAGCACTAAAAAGTCGAAGAAAAGTTCCGTGCCTACAGGGGAAAGGCGTGATAATCTTTCTAAACTTCAAGGCGATTTGTTGGGGATCCTTCTCGATTTTCCAGAACTTTTTGATGATCCAAAGGCAAAAAAACTGGAAGAGCTTTTGACGAATGAGCAACTTAGGGTCATCTTTCACACGGCGGAAACACAAACCCGAGCAACGAGGGATCTCTCTGCTTCAACGCTGCTGGATCAAGTTGAAACACAGATTGGGAACACATCGGCCTATCTCTGGCTACAAGAAAGGCTGGCGGTCCAAAAGTACGACTCCGTCGTCAACGCCAGAGAGGCTTTGGATAAAGGGGTTCCGGTATTACGCAAACAGTATATCGAAAGTAAAGTTCAGTCGCTGACGAGAGAAATCCAAGTTGCTAGACGTTCCGGTGACGAAAACCGAGCAATTGAGTTGACAAAACAGAGGTACGAACTTTGGCGAAGCGCGCCGAATAGTTAGTGCAAGGACTTATGGGGTGAAAATGGCTGGAAAGAATAGTGTACATCCCTTAAATAATTCGAAGAAAACAGCGAATTCGAAAAGGCCGGCGAGTCGTATACCAACGACTCGAAGCCCAATAATAGGAGACGACGAGCTAAAGCTAAAAAATATCGCCAACAACGACGACCTTCTATTCAGCTTGAACGGCGACGAGGATTTCGTTGCGAACGCCGAATCGGACTTTGACTTAGGTAAAAAGTCCAAATTAAACGAGCACAAGGATATTCAAGCGTTGCTCGTTGTGGGGCGCGAACAGGGATTTCTAACTTATGATGAAGTGAATGACGCGCTTGGACCGGAAATCGTGACCTCCGAGCAGATCGATAACCTTATGATGCTTCTTAAGCAGGAAAAGATCGAAGTCGTTGTCGCTTCTTCACAAGCGACGAGGCGCGAGGAAATCGATGAATTCCCCTCGGTCGATTTCGATACGCCGCAGGACTTGTATGACGGAAGCTTCTTCTCCATATCAAACATGGCGGTCGACGATGTCGACGTCGCCAAGTCAAACGATCCGGTACGCATGTACTTGCGAAAGATGGGCTCGGTATCGCTATTGACGCGCGAGGGCGAGGTCGAAATCGCCAAGCGCATCGAAGAGGGCGAACGTTTGGTTTTTAAGACCATCGCGACCTCGCCCCTGGGTGTCACCGCGATTCTCGATGTGGGGGAGCAACTAAAAAAGGGAAGGATTCGGCTAAAGGACCTCTGTAACGAATCTGATTTTATGGAAGACGTTCAGATCGACGAAGAGGAGACATCTCGACACGTTTTGCGTCTCTTCGAGAAGATCAAGCGCATCGAAGTTCAAAACGAAAGACTACGCGACGAGCTTGAAGCAAAAAAGAAAGGCGATGAACGCGGTCGCAGAGCGATCTTAAGACAGCTCGAAAAAAACACGCAGGAGCGCGTTCAGATCATCGAGGATATCCAGATAAAAAAAGTAATGATCGAGATGATTCTGGATCGTATCAAGAATTATATCCGCCGTCTCGAAAAGGCGGAGAAGGGAATAGCGGACGCTGAACGTTACGCTTGCGGTCTCGCTTCGAAGAACTTCGCGAAGACTATTGAAAACATGAAAAAAAGCAAGGCCAGCGAAAACCGTTTAGGTCGAAAATATAATGTTACCTTGGAGCAATTGCAGGTGCTTGAGGAAACCGTCAAGGATTTACAGAAGGCCATCTGCGCGATCGAAGAAGACACCGGACAGAGCGCAGATTGCCTGCGAGCCAATTACCGCGAGCTTTATCTAGGCGAACGAGGGGCCAAACGCGCTAAAGCGGAGTTGGTGGAGGCGAACCTTCGTCTCGTGGTTTCGATCGCGAAAAAATATACCAACCGCGGGCTACAATTCCTCGACCTGATTCAGGAGGGAAACATCGGTCTGATGAAAGCGGTTGATAAGTTCGAGTATCAAAGGGGGTATAAGTTTTCGACCTATGCCACGTGGTGGATTCGCCAAGCGATCACCCGAGCCATAGCCGATCAAGCGAGAACAATTCGAATTCCGGTGCACATGATCGAAACCATCAACAAGTTGATTAGAACCTCGCGGCTGTTGGTGCAGGAATACGGTAGAGAGCCAACGCCCGAGGAAATCGCGATCAAAATGGAGATGCCGCTAGACAAAGTGCGCAAAGTGCTGCGAATCGCCAAGGAGCCGATCTCTTTGGAAACGCCTATCGGCGAGGAAGAGGATAGTCATCTCGGAGATTTTATCGAAGACAAGTCCGTGGTTTCTCCCGTGGAGACGGTTATTGGAAATAATCTGGAAGACCAGACGCGACACGTGCTAAAGACCTTGACCCCGAGAGAAGAAAAGGTTTTGCGAATGCGCTTTGGCATCGGCGAAAAAAGCGATCATACGCTCGAAGAAGTCGGTCAGGATTTTGACGTTACCCGAGAGCGTATTCGGCAAATCGAGGCAAAAGCGCTGAGGAAGCTTAGACATCCGAGCCGTTCGAAGCAGCTGAGAAGTTTTATCGATAACTGACTCTTTTGAGGGCCTATAGCTCAATTGGTTAGAGTCCCCCGCTCATAACGGGGTTGTTCCTGGTTCGAGTCCAGGTAGGCCCACAGAACTTCCGATCAATCGCTTCTCAAAAACAGCGGCGCAATAACCGGAAAAATGAGGCCAAATGAGCTTAGGGCTCGCGCAAAAATAATTTCACATTTTTAGCGCCCAGCTCGGGGTCAAATGTTTTATCGACGACTGAGCGGAACCGCAGCAA
>JAFGIB010000092.1 GCA_016929805.1 Deltaproteobacteria bacterium
CTTCTCCGGAATCCCTACAAAAAGGTTTGCGAAACTCTATAAAACAAGGGGAATTTGAATCTTGCCAAAATGAGGGGATGGCTCAGCCGCGCGCCCTAATTTCATCGCTTTTTTCGCGTTTCCGCTCGACGTTTTTCGCAACGTTAAGGTTCAGTCGATTGCCAGCCCGTCGCAATCGCAGTATCGATGGCTCAAGATCGGACCGAACATGCTATGGTGCGTTTCGGCTGAATATCTCCACCCAAACGATTACCCTTAAAAGACGGGAACGAAATGGCTATGCAAAGATCTATTGAACCTTCGGTCCACTATGACCGTATCACCGACGCCTGGAGATACATCTTTGGAGATAACTTTCATTTTGGATATTTTAAAGATCCAAAAATGGGACTAAACCAAGCGACCGATGCCTTGGTTGATGCCTTGGCGGATCTCGGCGAGTTTTCAAATGAGTCGACGGTTTTGGATGTAGGTTGCGGGATTGGCAACCCGGCCTTTCACCTTCACGAAAAATACGGGTGTAGGATCACGGGAATCTCCACCAGCCAACGAGGGATCGAAATCGCGAAAATGAGCAGCGAGGAAAAAGGCATATCGCACAACGTCGCTTTTCAAATCGCTGACGGCACCAAGAACGGATTTGGCGCTCAAAGCTTTGATATTGTCTGGGTGCTGGAATCCTCACACCTAATGGAGAAAGAGAGATTATTCAGCGAGTGCCACCGCGTGCTAAAAAAGGGCGGACAGCTTCTACTTTGCGACTTGATGTTGAAAAAACGGCCCGGCATCGCGGAGCATTTCGACTATCTCGCCCGATTAAAGCTCGCCTACCCGCTCGGCTATCTAAGCATGAAAAAAGCCTTTGGACGCGGTAAGAATGAAACGTTCGATTACTACGCGGCAAAAGCCAGACGCGTTGGTTTCATCGGCGTTGAGCAAATAGATGTGAGCGACGAGGTTCTACCGACGCTAGAACATTGGCGTGCGAATATGTCCACGCATCGCGACGCGATTCTAAAGACCTTTACGCCGAAACAAATCTCGGACTTTATCGCCGCATCTAATTTACTAGAAGACTTTTTTCGTAATGGCATTCATGGATATGGACTACTTAAAGCCGTAAAACCGTAGCGGAAGCGTTCAGCGCTTTTGCCCTAAACAAAACGTCGTTTGTCTAAGCTATCGAAACCGAACAAGAGAGGAACCAAATGCCAGAACCATTTTTACCACCTATCAACATTGCAGGCACGGGAGCGCTTTTCGCTCGATTAGTTACCACGCAAGGGACGATCATTGTCGAGCTTGAAGAAAAACGCGCGCCTAGAACGGTCGCGAATTTCGTCGGGCTGGCGATCGGGGCTATTGACTGGAAAGACCCGGTAACCGGCAAAAGCATGCAAGGTACGCGGATGTACGATAATATACGGTTCCATAGAGTGATACCGAATTTCATGATTCAAGTGGGTGACCCGCAAAGCCGTCACGGAGACGACGCGACTCGTTCGCGATGGGGAACAGGAGGTCCGGGGTATCGTTTTGCGGACGAGTTCCATCCCGAGCTAAAACACGACAAGCCGGGTATTCTTTCCATGGCAAATGCGGGTCCTGGAACAAACGGATCGCAATTTTTCATCACCGAGGTACCCACGCCCCATCTCGATGGGCGTCATGCCGTCTTCGGGCACGTCGTAGTAGGGCAGGACGTCGTTAAAAAAATCGCGAATGTACCTCGAAATCGATCAGACGCACCGACACAAGACCAAATTCTGGAAAGGATCGAGGTGTTTCGCAGCGAGTCTGCGCCTACCGGCTGAAACGCGTACTGCTCGCCCGTGCTTTTTCCGTCTTTTCGCGTTTCCGCTCGACGTTTTTTGCAACATTAAGGTTTAGTCAACACGCATCAAGGATATATTGTTGAAAAAGCTTCAGTCGCCGGTATCTTCGCGACTTGTGCCGACTCACAATAACGCTATCCGATTCCGGGCTCTCGTATCGTAAAATAGTCGGCCACCTCCTGTCAGCAAGATCTCGTCGATCCCACGGGCAAGATTGCTCCGGAAGGAACCGGTCGGAAGCATGCGCGGTACTACCGTTAATAGAACGATGACCTGGATATTCTTAATCGTAGGAATTTACTTGGCACTAGGAGTGGTATTGTTCTTAATGCAGAGACGGCTGATCTACCCGATACCAAGAGCCGCTATCGCGCCGAACGCTCTGTCGGCCCGGCTGCTACGCATACCGGTAGCTAAAAATGTTACAGGGCTTGCGCTTCATTATCAGCCACGAGAGGGCGAGCCAACCGTTGTCCATTTTCACGGCAACGCAGAGCAACTCGCGGATCAAGAGCAACTCGCCGAATGGTTTGTTGAAGCCGGCGTTGGTTTTTTCGCAGTAGAGTACCCGGGATACGGCCTCGCCGAAAACGGCGCTCCGAATGAGCGGGCGATCTATCAAACCGCCGAGGCGGCGTTAAAACACCTGAGTAACGAATTGCAGGTGCCGAAAAGATTAACGGTTTTACAAGGCCAGTCTTTGGGCACGGGTGTCGCGGTTGAGATGGCGCGCCGTGGATATGGCTCGCGCTTGAGCTTGATCTCCCCCTATACGTCGATGGCGGACATGGCAGCCACCGTCGCCCCCTTTTTTCCGGTTAGATGGTTGCTTCTGGACCGCTACGACAACGCGAGCAAGGCACCGATGATCGAACTGCCGACGTTGATAATTCACGGCAGCCAAGATGAGGTTATTCCCTTCCGGATGGCCGAGCAACTAGCAGACCGTTTTCCGAACAGGCGACTTCATATCGTAAAAGGAGCGCACCATAACGATCTTTTTTCGGTGGGAGGGCAAGAGCTGATGCAGCGTATCGTAGCCTTTTCGCTTGGTATCAAGGGGTGACTACTCGTCCGGATCGGGCCGGTCGCGCGGCTACGACGGCAGTACCGAGCGAAAGTACTCGACGACCTTTATAATACCTTCTTCAAGGAATACCCGCGGCTCCCAACCGAGGATCTCTTTTGCTTTGGTGATATCGGGCTTTCGTTGAACCGGATCATCCGGCGGTAACGGTTTAAAGGTCAACTTGGATGAAGAATTGGCCGTTCGAAGCACGAGTTCGGCCAATTGCCTAACGGTAAATTCAACCGGGCAACCGAGATTGATAGGACCCGTAACGCTCTCATCGCTCTCCATTAGTCGAATTAATCCCTCGACCAAATCGTCCACGTAACAGAACGAGCGGGTTTGAGAACCATCTCCGTATACCGTGATATCTTCCCCGCGTAACGCTTGAACCACGAAATTAGATACGACGCGGCCGTCATTCGGATGCATTTTAGGTCCATAGGTATTGAAAATCCTACCGATTTTTATCGCAACCCGGTGTTGTCGATAGTAGTCGAAGAAGAGCGTTTCCGCGCAACGTTTGCCTTCGTCATAACAGCTTCGCACGCCCGTGCAATTAACCCTACCCCAATAGGTTTCGTTTTGCGGATGCACCTCGGGGTCCCCGTAGACCTCGCTGGTCGAGGCCTGCAGGATCTTGGCACGAGTACGTTTTGCCAAGCCGAGCATATTGATCGAGCCGTGAACACAGGTCTTGGTCGTTTGAACCGGGTCGTACTGGTAATGAACAGGCGAAGCCGGACAAGCCAGGTTGTATATCTGATCTACTTCAACGTAGAGAGGAAAGGTAATGTCGTGGCGCAACAATTCGAAAAAGGGATTATCGAGTAGATGAATGATATTGTGCTTAGTTCCGGTATAAAAATTATCAACACACAACACGTCATATCCGCGTTTCAACAGCAAATCACATAGATGGGAACCGATAAATCCCGCTCCTCCCGTCACCATCACTCGGGTTTTGTGTTTGGCAATCATATTCTCCTAATTTGTTGTAGTCTCAATACGAAGGTCAAAACGCCAAAGTCGCCCAAGCGGTTTCGTACCGTCCGAATGAGTGGTTAGCCTCGTTTCGTCAAGCAGCGATAACTCGCGACATAGACGAATCTGTAATAAAGCGAGGTAATACCCGCAGAAAGCGAATAATTCAATAGATGTGCGGGAATCGCTCCCACGAACCACTCTTTTGGCATTCGGGCGATGGCAAAACCTGCGCCCTTTGCGAGGGCGTCTCCTAATGGATCAGAACCGAGAGCCTGAATTACACGAGCTGAAAAGCCGTCGCCCGCAATCTTTTCAGCGAGCGGCAAAACGTAGCGAGCCGCTCGGCCAAGTCCGCAACGCCGTAGGTGATGAGCGCATGAATAAGGGTCAAGTTGTTTTACTTCAACCAGAGCCTTAAGATCTCGAAAGTACTTCGTGTCTCTAGCGTCTCCTCGGGTTTTGACGAAATGTCCAACTATGTGCGCGTAGGTATCTAGTGGATGCGCTAACCATATTCGATGGCCGCAGATGCTCGTATCAGGCTCCGCTCTAGCAAACACATCCTCGGTCGGAAGACGAAACATCGCCGTTGGAAAGAGTCGCTTATGGAGGTCGACGGCAATTGGCATGTCGAGCCAGCGTAGATTCGCCGATCCGGTCGGATCCCGATTAATCGTACATCCGTGCTGTTTAAGAAATAAAAGCGATCTCTCAAATTGTTTCGTCGGAACTAAAAGATCGACGTCCGATATTTCGCGCTCCCAAGGACGGTCGTAAATCGTTGCTTGCAGCAGCACCCCTTTTAGGGGCATTACTGGAATTTCGGCGGAAGCGAGGATCGCGGCGGTCCGCTCTAAAACACGCTGCGCTATAATGTAGGTAGCGAGTCGATGGTTTTCTTGAAACGAGTTCACCCGCCGATTCTGACACGGTTATTACCTGTCTTCGACACAAGCGCTGATAAAACCGCCCCGCGACGAGCCGAGGATGGTAAGATGGGCTGGCTCTAGAAAAGCCGTTCCGGCACGTAAATGATATCCCCGGCTTGAAGGGCGAAGTCGTCCGCTCGGCCTTCCGCTACTCTTTCGACAGGTACTCGAAAACGTTCGGTTTTTTGGTTATCACGTCGGGTCACCAGGGTTTCGTTACGGCTTGCCAAAGAGGTAAATCCTCCCGCCAGACTTATCGCTTGCACCACGGTTAGGCCGCTCGACATGGGGAATGTTCCGGGCCTAGAGACCGCTCCCACCACGCTTACTCGCTTTGAAACGTATTCCGTTACAAATACCGAAACCTGAGGATTAAGGAGAATTTCCCCTTCTATTAGCTTCCTTGCGATATCTTCCGAAACCTCAGTCGGCTCTTTACCTGCGACGACTACTCGACCCACTAAAGGAAAATCAATACTTCCGTCCTTCGCCACCTTGTGTTTACCGGAGAGGTCCTTGTCTCCGTAAACGTTTACCTCAAAAACGTCGCCGGGACCGAGAGTCGTGTCGTCCTCTCCGACCGATAACGGTTGCGGGGTTTGTTTTATTGTTGTGCCACAACCGAAGAATAGAAAGCAAAGTTCAAAGAAAACAATTCTTACCCAAAGCGTTTGTGGAGGGTATGCCATCGGCTTCGACATGCCCTTAATTTGTATAGTTTGAAATTCTTTTCCAGCTAAATCGACATCATCGTAATAAGAGCGCGAGATGGATAGTGACGTAGGCTAAAATGGAAACCCTTCTTTGGGAGAAATACCTACATAATGAGTCTCGATTGCTCGTCTAATCTCGGAAGGTGGAGCGATCATCGGCCGTACATGCATATTCGTAACCTCGGAAACCATTTCCATCGCTTTAACATTCGTGGGGTCGTCCATTGCGATATAAAGTATCTCTTCTCCCTTATCACCTATCCTGGTATGCACTGGAATCAAGGTATATTCCCGAGCGAGCTCTTCAGGTACGAGCCTTAAGATATCTTCCGTGAAATCGACGTGATTTAAAGAGACCCACGCGACGCTGAGCTGGTTTGAAAGGATTTGGGTTAGTTCCAGCTCGTTGATATGGCCCATTTCGACCAAAATCTCCCCTAATCTTTTCTTCGTCGATTGTTGTGTTCGAATCGCTTCCGCGAGAACTTGTTCGGAAATCTTACCCGCGGCGAGTAACATGGCACCGATTCGCGTTGTCTTTTCGCCTAATACCTCGCCCATTAACACCCCTGCAAAGCGGTTACTTCAACTTAATCGTCGACCTTTCCTAAAGGATTTCCAAAATCGATTTCGCCCACTGCTTTCTTAACTCGGTTCACCACGCTTCCGAGCTCTGAGGTCAATTCCCGTGCTTCATTACTACCTGCAATTCGTCGAAAATGTTCCCAAAGGGTTCGCTCTCCTACAGGTATAAAGAAGGTCACGTAAAGAACGATAGAAAGGCCTAGAAGTTTCAGACTAGTTCGGGCGAGAAAACCTATCATGCATACCTTATACTACATTAATATGCATCTACAAAAAAACCGGTTAATTATAGCCTGACGATCGGCTTCCCTAACACCCGTTTAGGGCTCGCGCAAAAATAATTTCACATTTTTAGCGCCCAGCTCGGGGTCAAATGTTTTATCGACGACTGAGCGGAACCGCAGCAA
>JAFGIB010000093.1 GCA_016929805.1 Deltaproteobacteria bacterium
CTCAAAAAGTAGTGGCGAAATAACCTGGGAACGCGCGCGTATAGGTTCGCTCTTGAGTAGTATTGATATAACAACTTGCCCCTGCCCAAGTACCTCAAAAATGAGAAACGTATTGTTTTCAGCACGATTGCACAACGGAAGGAAAACAATCCCTGTTATAAAAAAGCGGGAATGGGTACGGGCACGTCGAGCTGCTCTCAGGTATCTTCATCTACTCGGCACCGCTTTTTGAGAACGTACAATAAAAGAAGCTATCCTTTTTGCTTGTGTTGTTTTCCGTCCCCCTTTTTTTCCTGGGTAAGCCCCTCGTCGGCTGGTTTTGTTACGACTCGCGTAAGGTTGTGTTTTTGTAGGATCTTGTTTTCGATCTCCGCCATCGTCTGCTGGTTAGACTCTAAAAAGGCGCGCGCGTTTTCCCTGCCTTGACCGATTCGACTCCCTTCATAGCTGTACCAAGCGCCTGACTTTTCGATAATTTTATCCTCAACGCCGAGATCGAGTAGGTCGCCCGCCCGACTGATTCCGGAGCCAAAAAGAATATCGAATTCACAAGTTCTAAATGGCGGCGCCAGCTTGTTCTTGACCACCTTCACGCGGGTTCGATTGCCCACCGCTTCCTCGCCCGTCTTGATAGCGCCGACCCGTCGGATATCGAGTCGGACGCTGGAATAGAACTTCAACGCGTTTCCGCCCGAGGTGGTTTCGGGAGAACCGAACATCACGCCGATCTTCATCCGAATCTGGTTGATGAAAAAGAGCGTCGCATTTGATCGATGTACGTTCCCGCTCAACTTGCGCAGCGCTTGACTCATCAACCTGGCTTGTAGCCCCACGTGGGTATCGCCCATCTCCCCGTCGATTTCCGCTTTCGGGACCAACGCCGCGACCGAATCGATCACGATTACTCCGACGGCATTCGAGCGAACCAGAGCATCGGCGATTTCCAGCGCCTGCTCGCCGAAGTCCGGCTGCGAAATCAATAGCTCCTCGATATTCACCCCGAGATTGCGAGCGTACCCAACATCGAGCGCGTGCTCCGCGTCGATGAACGCGGCGATACCGCCCGCTTTCTGACATTCGCTGATCGCGTGAAGCGTTAGTGTGGTCTTTCCGCTCGATTCAGGACCGTAAATTTCAATTATTCGCCCTTTAGGATAGCCGCCGATTCCGAGGCACATATCCAGGGAAATCGAACCCGTGGGCAGTACCTCCGTCTGGATCAGCTCTCCGGAGCCGAGGCGCATGATAGCACCCTTACCGTACTGTTTTTCAATACCTGCGATTGCCAGGTCTAGGGCTTTTTCTCGGTCTAGCTCACTCGCCATTGCATTCTCCTTCTTTCCTTCTGTCTCATGGATTGGTACTTTCCGGCTCACCAGTTGCCGGCGGGATTTGCGTACCCTTAACGTTGCAGAAAACGTCGCGCAGAAACGCGAAGATAGCGATGAAATAAGGGCGCGCGGAATTTTTTTTTGGACCCGAGCTTTGTGCACTCGAAGTGAGGTCTAAAAAAGTGAGCACGCCCTTAGTTCGCGCTATTTTTCGCGAGCGAAGCGCTTTACGCCGACGGATTTTCTGCAACGTTAAGGTTACCTTTTCAACTCGCTTGTACAGCGTCAACCACCATTTTCATCGCGATATACGCTGAAAGCACACGCACTCGGTCGCGATTTCCGGGCAGCATCGAAACCCGGGTCTTGGTCGCCGCCTTCTTACTCGCGAGAGCGAAACAGACCGTACCGACCGGTTTTTCTAGGCTTCCGCCTCCCGGCCCCGCGATTCCGGTTACCGCAACCGCTAGATCAGAACCAGCTATTCTTAAAGCCCCGTCTGCCATTGCCGAGGCGACTTCAACGCTAACCGCTCCATATCGTGCGACCAGACCCGGATCAACTCCGAGCATCGCGTTTTTTGCCTGATTCGAATAGGCGACAACGTCCAATAGAAGATAATCAGAGCTGCCGGGAACGTCGGTGACGAGCTTGCCGATAAGGCCTCCGGTGCACGATTCAGCTATCGCCAACGTGACTGCTTTTTCTCGCAACACTCCCGCGAGATACTGAGCGAAGGTGTCTTTTCTGCCGCCGAAGACGTAAGAACCCAAGCGCTCGCGCAGCTTATCGGCCACCGAATTCGCTACCTCTTTGGCCCGCGTTTCATCTTGCGCGCGCGCTAGAACTTTGAGCTCGATCTCTGGGAAATGGGCCCGATAACCGATGTTTACGTAGAAGCCGCGCGCTCCGTCGAGATAGTCGTCAAGCGCAAAATCCGCAAGCCGGTCCGCGATTATAGATTCCGAGAGGCCAAAGGTTCGCAGATGCACTTGGTAACAATTTCTCTCGGCGAGCTGTTGGATCTTCGGCGCCACCTCGTTTTCGAAGATATGCTTCATTTCGCTCGGAACCCCGGGGAGGAAATAACAAGTCGCTTTATAGATTTTCAAGCTAAAGCCGGGCGCGGTTCCGACCGCGTTGGGCAAGATCTCCGCTCCCGATGGGAAGAACGCCTGTTTTATGTTGGAATCAGCCATGGCTACACCGAAGCTCGTAAACCTGGCTCTGATCGCCTCTAAAGCTGCCTCGTCGCGTATGAGATCGACGCCGACCGCCGCGGCCGCCGACTCTCGCGCCAAGTCGTCGGTGGTCGGGCCGAGACCGCCGGTGCAAATGATCACCCGGGTCTGTTTTGCTAGTCTGCGAAGCGCTTCGATGATATGAGCCTGATCGTCGGCGACCGTGGCGCATTCGACCACGGAAAAACCGAATGACGTGAGTTGCTCGCAAAGCCACTGAGAATTGGTGTTTACGAGCTCACCTCGGGTCAATTCGGTTCCTGTTGAAAGAATAGCGGCTGTCATGTTCTGTTCCTGAGCATATGTGCAGGTAAAATACAGGTCAACAAAATTTTTGTAGATGATACCGTGAGCGGTGCTTTTGAGGAGGAGAATGAAAAAGTTAAAGCTCTATTTCGCGACTATGCTCTATGTTGCGGTTATTTCGACTTCGAACCCGCTCAGCGGGCAGAAACTAAAAGCGGTCGATGAGGCGATTAGGGAAGAGAAACCCGAGTCGAACGCGCGAGCCGATACTTCGCTGGTTCGCATCGAAATCGTCCGAGCCAAGCTGAAAAACGGGCTACGCGTGGTGATGAACCCTGACCATACCGTGCCGACCGTGGCGATTGCCCTCTACTACGATGTCGGCTCGCGCAACGAGGTCCGCGGTCGTTCGGGCTTTGCCCATCTGTTCGAACATATGATGTTTCAAGGCTCGCGTAATGTCGGAAAAATGGAGCACTTCCTCTATATCGCGAAGAGGGGCGGCGATGCCAATGGATCCACCAGCCACGATCGAACCAACTATTATGAAACATTGCCGAGCCACGAGCTGGCGCTCGGCCTCTGGCTGGAAGCCGACCGCATGCGTTCGTTAAAAATCACTCAGGAAAATTTCGAAAATCAGCGGCAAACCGTGATGGAAGAGCGCAGACAAAGCTATGACAACCAGCCATATAGGCAATCGATGCTCAGGATCAATGAGCTCGCCTACGGCGACTATTGGCCGTACGCGCACTCGACTATCGGCGATATGCAGGATCTACAAAACGCCCCTTTGAAAGCGGTGCAGGATTTTTTTCACGACTATTACACGCCGAAAAACTCGGTGCTCGGTATCGCCGGTGACTTTGATCCGGCTGAAGCCATGAGCCTCGTACAACGTTACTTCGGTGACATCAGTGGACGAGATGCTCCAGAGTACAAGCCCGGTAAGCTTAGCGCCCAAAGCCAGGAGCGCGTCGAATCCATGGAGGACCCTCTCGCCGAGTTACCGGCGTTTCATATCGCGTATCACATTCCGCCCGTTCGGCACCCCGACCACTATCCACTGGAAATGTTGGAGACCATCTTGGGAGACGGCGAATCGTCGCGTCTTTATCAGGAGCTGGTAAAGAAGCGACAGTATCTTCAGGAAATCGAGGTCGGCACCGATGGTCGCCGCGGTCCTGATCTCTTTTCCTTTTGGGGGATCTGCGCGAAAGGTCATTCTGGGGAGCAGGCTCGCAAGGTGATTTACGCGCAACTCGAGGAGATCGCGAAAAAGGGAGTAACGAAAACGGAACTACAGAAAGCGCAAAACCGAGTACGTGCGGCCTTTCTTTTCGGCTTGCAGACCAACTTAGCGCGCGCGTTGCATTTGGCCGAATATGAGATGTACTTCGGCGACGCCAGGCTGTTGCTCGATGAATTCGACCTTTATCGCGCGGTCACGGTCGAGGATATTAAGCGTGTCGTGCGGCAATACTTCACCCCCAACAACCGAACGGTTTTGGATGTGCTGCCGGCGGCGTCGCGCGGCGGCGTGCGGAGGCAATCATGATTCGAGCCACGCTTACGAGCTTTATTCTCGCTTTTTTTGTCGCTTTGGTCTCGCTCCAATGCGGCGCGAGTCGCGTTCAGCCGGAAACCGAGGCCCGCCGTCCCTCAGAGCCGACGAAAGAACGCCGGCCTTATACCGCTGCTGATAAGAAAAATAGAAGCGAGCAACCGCCCGCGTCAGGCGCGGCGAAGGATATCGCCTTTCCGCCTATCATTCGTTCGCAGACCATCAACGCCCTGGAAGTCAATACCGTCGAGTTACACGATTGGCCTCTAGTCGATATACAGCTCATCGTCAAAAGCGGGCTCGCCGCCGATCCCGAGAAGCTTCCGGGCCTTTCAAAGCTGGTGGCGGCGATGCTCAAGGAGGGCACGACCCGACGTTCCAGCGCGACCTTGGCCGAAGCCATCGATTTTCTCGGCGCCCGTCTATCGATCCGAAGCGATCAGGAAAATATCTACATCAAGATGAGCGCCATGAGCGAGCACCTCGCACAAGCGATGGCGCTCGTGGCCGAAATCGCCATGCGGCCTCTATTCAGCCCGAACGAGCTCGGTAAGTTGAAGAAACGGGAATTGAATCGGTTGGCGCTACAATCGCAGAATCCGGATTTTCTCGCGGTACGAGAATTTTTTAGGGTACTGTACGGCGACCACCCCTACGCGCACATCGACACCACGCCGGCGGTGGTCAAAAAGGTGACGCGCGAACAGCTAGAAACCTGGCACAAAATCCACTTTGCTCCCAACAACGCCTTTCTGGTAGTTGCGGGCGACGTCTCGTCCGCCGCGGTGTTGGCGTCCGCCAATCGCTATTTCAAAGGCTGGGCAAAACGCAACCCGCGCGAGCCGGAATATCATACGCCCCCGACGCGAGAAGACCGAGAGGTCGTTGTCGTCGACCGACCGCAGTCGGTTCAGTCGGTCATCTATCTCGGAAACCTCGCGCTCGAAAGAAAAAACTCGGACTATCTCCCGTTGTTGGTCGCGAACGAAGTGCTCGGCGGGTCGGCGACCTCGCGTCTGTTCTCCGATTTGAGGGAACGCCGGGGGTTGACATACGGCACCTACAGCCACGTTTCAGAAAAGGTCGAGATCTCCCCCTTTTCGCTCTACGCCGCGGTTCGCAACGAGGTCACCAAAGATGCGATGGATGCTCTTATGGCCCATCTCGACCGAATCGTTAAAGAACCGGTTCCAATCGACGAATTGGCTGATACGAAGCGATACCTCATCGATAGCTTCCCGCTCAAGATCGATACTTCAAATAAGATTGCGGAAATGGTCGCCGATCTTCGCATCTTCGGTCTGCCCGACGACTACTGGGACAGCTTTCGAACTCAAATCGATCGGGTAACACAAGAACAAGCGCTCAAGGCGGCCGCTACGTACATCCGACCGCAACGCGTGGTGATCGTGGTCGTCGGCAAAGCGCTGGCGATTAAAGATGCGCTAAGCGCATACGGTTCTGTTACTATCGTCGATACCGATGGTAATATCATTCCTCAAACCAAACGCGCGGATTGATCTTATCGACTACACGATTGGCATTCGCGAGGGGAGTCGGATATGTGCGGTATCGTTGGATATGTGGGCAAGCAGAGCTGCGCTCCGATATTGATCGATGGGCTCAGGCGGCTCGAATATCGAGGATACGATTCAGCCGGCTTGGCCGTGCACGACGGAACGAGCCTCAAGGTTGTCCGGGCTGTAGGCAAGCTACGCAATCTCGAAAGCGAGATCTCGCAACGTCCTTTGGCGGGGTCGCTGGGTATCGGTCATACCCGTTGGGCGACGCACGGCCGTCCATCGGAAATCAACGCGCATCCCCATGTCGCGGGCAAGATAGCGGTGATTCATAACGGGATTATCGAAAATTACCTCAAGCTGAGAGCCCGTCTGGTAGCGAGCGGCGCCCGCATCGTAAGCGACACGGACACGGAAATCATTGCGCATCTAATCGACCAGCACGCGCGAAGAGGCCTCGCGCTGGAAGACGCTGTACGCGCCGCGCTGAAGGAAGTCGAAGGCGCGTACGCGATCGTTGTGATCAGCGAAACCGAGACCGATAAGATGGTAGTGGCAAAAAATGCTTCGCCTCTGGTCATCGGTTTAGGAGACAACGAGAATTTCTGCGCGAGCGATATACCGGCACTGCTCCAGCACACCAATCGGGTCATCATTCTAGAAGACGGCGACATGGCGGTCGTCACGGCTTCGCGGGTTGCGATCACAACCCTGGAGGGAAAAGCCATCGACCGGCACACGAAAGCGATTTCATGGTCCCCGGTTATGGCCGAAAAGGCCGGCTATAAACATTTTATGCTGAAAGAGATCTTCGAACAGCCGAGGGCGATTGAAGACACGCTTCGGGGTCGCTTGGATCGCGAGCATGGGGAGATTTCGGGAGAGGAAATCGGCCTATCGAAACAAGAGATTCAAGATATTCAACGGATCTATCTAGTGGCGTGCGGAACGAGTTATTACGCCGCGATGACCGGACAATACTACTTCGAAAGGCTCGCGCGAATCCGGTCGAATCTGGAGCTCGCGAGCGAATTCCGCGGCCGCGATCCGGTGATCGGAGAGGGAGACTTGGTAGTCGCGATAAGTCAATCCGGCGAAACTCTGGACACGCTGATGGCGGCTAAAGCCGCGAAGGAAAAAGGGGCAAAAGTCATCTCGATTTCGAATGTCATCGGCAGCGCGATTCCGCGCATCAGCGATGCCTCGTTCTACACCCACGCGGGTCCGGAAATCGGGGTCGCCTCGACCAAGTGCTTTACCGCCCAGCTATCCGCGCTGTTGATGTTGAGTATCTATATCGCGAGCCACAACGGGGCGTTGGAGGCGAAGCGGGTAAAGAGCTTGATCGAGGGGTTGGCGCGGGTTCCGCAACAGATGCGCGAGGTTCTACAAGGCACGCGGCAATTGGTCGTTAACCTGGCGAAACGCTACGTGGAGGCCAAAGACGTTCTATTCCTGGGACGCGGGCTCAATTTACCGGTAGCCTTGGAAGGAGCGCTCAAGCTCAAGGAGATTTCGTACGTGCACGCCGAAGGCTATGCGGCCGGTGAGATGAAACACGGTCCGATCGCGCTGATCGACGCCAACCTTCCGGTCATCGTGCTGGTCCCCGACGACGACTGCCGCGAGCGTACCAAAAGCAACCTGCAGGAAGCCAAAGCGCGAGGAGCGAAAATCATCGCCGTAGCGACCGAGGGCGATGAGGAAATTCACGGCATGAGCGACGAGGTGGTAGAAATTCCAAGGACGGACAACGAGTTCATTCCCTTCTTGACCGTGCTGCCGTTACAGCTCTACGCATACTATGTCGCGGACTTCAAGGGCACAGACGTCGATCAACCTAGGAATCTGGCAAAAACCGTGACCGTGGAATAGCTATATCAAATGATCGATGGAAAAAAAATCGCCGTGGTCGTTCCGGCGTATAACGAGGCTCGGGCAATCGCCGTGGTGCTCTCCTCGATGCCCTCGTATGTCGATGAGATCGTCGTGGTCGATGACGGAAGCTCGGACGATACGGCGAAACGCACCGGGAGCGTTTTGGATCGGCGCGTCTTGCTGGTTCGACACCGGATCAACCGCGGCGTGGGCGCGGCTATTGTTACCGGCTATACCCTCGCTTTTGCCAACGGAGCTGACGCCGTGGCGGTCATGGCCGGCGACGGTCAGATGGACCCCGATGATCTACCGGCGTTGCTTCGACCGGTACTAGACGGCGAGGTCGAATACGCGAAAGGCGACCGACTGTCCCATCCCCGGGCGAAGCAGCTCATGCCACTTTTCCGTTGGCTGGGCAATCGGCTCTTTTCAACGCTGACGCGCTGGATAACCGGATTGACGGTGCGAGATTCGCAGTGCGGATATACGGTGCTCAGCCGGCAAGCGGCGCACGCGTTGCCTCTCGACGCGATTTGGCGCGGTTATGGTTACCCCAATGACATCCTGGGATGGATCGCCTGTATCGGAGGCCGAGTAACCGAGGTGGTGGTGAAGCCGGTTTATCGGGACGAAACCAGCGGCCTGAAACTGCGACACGCTTTCTTCGTGGTGCCCTATGTTTTGATTCGCGTATTGGGTCGGAGGATAATCGCACTGCAGAATTCCACGCGAATGCGAACGCGCGCGCTGCGGCGGATTTATCGCGTTGGGCTACCTCCATGGCGCAGTTAATGAAACGATGAAAATCGGCCTTGTAACCACCAGCTTTCCCCGTTACCTGGACGACATCGCGGGAAATTTTGTTCTCGGTTTTGCCCGAGCGCTGGTCACCGCCGGACACGAGTTTGAGGTGCTCGCTCCGGAACCCGCGCGCGGAAAATCACCGCCGAGCTGGGACAAGATCGCCGTGTATTGGGTTCCCTACATGCGTCCGAGGGTTCTTTCGCGAACCTTTTACGGCGCCGGCGTGCCGGACAATCTTCGGCACAGCCTTTCCGCTTGGGCCGGGTTGGTCCCGTTTACACTGGCTTTGCTGCGTGAGGTCAAACGCAAACGGTCCAATTGGGACGCCTTGGTGAGTCACTGGGCGCTGCCGTGTGCGCTGGTCGCGGGAGCGTTGCGAAACGACTTGCCGCATGTCGCGTTTCTACACTCCGCCGATCTTCATCTCCTTCGCCGTTTACCGGCGAGAAGCGCCGGCGCAAAACATATCGCGTCTAACGCGCGCAAACTCGTTTTTGTTTCTCCTATCCTGCAAGAGGAGTTCATCCGCTGGCTGCCGCGTGAAAACCGCCCCGAAGCTCGCGAAAAATCGCTGCTCTTTCCCATGGGTATCGAACCGGTTGGGGAAACGGCGCTACAGCGAGAAGATCTACGGCGAGCCTTTGGTTTCGACCGATTCACGCTTTTATCGATCGGACGATTGGTTTCCGTCAAAGGTATAGACGAAGCGGTTCGCGCCGTTGCGAATCGAAGGGATATTATCTTCGCAGTCGCGGGAGAAGGACCTGAACGCTCGATGCTGGAAAAAATCGCGAAAGATCTCCGATCGCCAGTTCGTTTTCTGGGTAAAGTAACGGGCTCGCGAAAACAAGAACTATTGCGGTCGGCGGATGCCTTTGTATGTCCCTCGCGGGTGTTAACCTCGGGTCGAACGGAAGGCATGCCGACGAGTATCCTGGAGGCAATGGCGCACGGGTTGCCGACGGTTGCAACGCGAGTAGGCGGAGTATCTCATGTTATCGAACATATGCGGTCGGGTTACCTCGTTCCGCCCTCCGATCAGCAAGCCCTTAGAGCCGCGATCGATCTATTGATCAGCGATATCCCGCTTCGGATCAAGCTGGGCCGAGGCGGGCAAAAGGTAGCGCGACGCTATACCTGGCCGAATCTGACGAAACCTCTCGCTTCGATGATTAACTCGGCTATAACTTAGCGCAATGGTGGCTTCGGTACGCCGCGATCCTCTGATTGCTCTCGCCGTCAAGCTCGTTGTCTACCGCGGCGTGTATTGCTGAACCGCTCTTGATCGAATCGACGATGCGGTCGAGTTGCTCGGGAGAGAGCGCGGTAAGAACGCGTCCGGCTGAATCGAGCAAATACACCTCTCCGCTACGACTCCAATACACCCGTGCAATAAGCTTTTTATGCTCGTCCAACACCCGAACCTCTTTTTGGTGAACGCGTCGAATATATAAGATTCTCACCAACTTGCCGTTATGACGATGTTCGTGGCGAACGAGGTTTGGATCGTCCGTTTTGCAGCTGATTATAGTGTGCCCATCGCCCAGCTCGGCGTGACCATTACTGATGGGATTGTCGCCGCTGAAAAACTCGATGGTGTTGATTACGAGCGCGTCGGCAATAATAAAAAGCCCATATACCGGTATTATCGCGAGCGCGAGAAAAACCAGCCATCTCAGCCATTTGCTATCGCTTACTTCGGCATTCCACTCCTATAACGAGGTCGTTGCGCTGAATTTCCCCCAACACGCAGTTGCTAAAAAAGCCGTCCCGCCCAGCAATAGAGCGCGACGCGAGATCGGGAAAAGGCGACGGTCATTAGTCATAGAAGAGACTCCCTATTCGGTTAAATAAGTATAGAACCCCTCCAAAAGGTACCTTCTCGATTTTTTACCTATAGTTTTTAGTTACGGATGGATTCTACGCGTACCCGGAGGCGGATTCCACTTAAACAGGCCTTCATTTACTTGACGGTTGAACCGAAGCTTAGTGAAATCAAAGCGATTGCGATTTCCGTTCGGATCGATTATCAGCACGCGACGAACCAACCCTTTCAGTCGTTGGTCGCGTTCCACATAAAATAGAATGCGCTCGTAATGGGGACTGGGGCTGCGGGGTCGCAGCTCCAGGACGTAGCCCTTGGGAAAGCCCTCGCGTCGCGAATCTAACAGTCGAAAGGTAAAGCTGGTCTCGAGTCGCCCGGTGCCCGTGAGAAACGCTAATGCTTGCGGTAGTTGAGCTTGCTCGAGCTTTTGTTCGTACATCTGGCCGCTTTCACCCACATCCGCGGGCTCGAAAACCATCAGCCTGCGTCCGTCGCTCAATACTACCTTTCCATTGGGTCGCGCGTAGTCCCAGCGCATCATACCGGGCCTTTTGAATACCACGCTACCCTTGGAGCGATCGGTTCGTTGGTATAGAACGTGGACATAGGTCTGAAAGAATTCGGCCGACACGCTGGTTGTTTGGTCGTAGAACGACTGCACCAGCGCCGCTACCATGCGAGCATCCTCCGGAGCGTTTTGTTGAGCAATCAAAGGGTTGAAAGACGAAAAAATCGACAGCAAGACCGCCATAACGAAAAGCGGGTATCGCAACGCGCGTGTACGATCGATGCTCAGATACAACGGCGCTCTTACGGATAGAGTTATTATCCGGCGAATCCTATCGACGTAATGGGGCCGGTTGGGTTGGAATTTATGATGTAAAGCCATTTGGTACCTATAACTTCCGACCGATGCTAACCGAGAGCTATTTAGAAAGCGAAAAAATAAGTAAGCGTTCGGGTGTCAAACAAGTCGGCGGCCAATTCGCCCGTAAAACCGAGCGCGCCCGAAGGGCCGACGAGGAGGGTACGTGCTGTACCTGACGGTTGTCGGTGGAAACGTACGAAGCGGAGCGGACGCGAGTCCGCGAAGCTGTACGTTTCCAGCGGCAGTACACA